>CAZVPS010000130.1:0-6300 GCA_964629105.1 uncultured Anaerolineaceae bacterium | reverse complement strand
GGAAGGTCGGCGACGTCTTGTTGGCGGCGGGCACCCGCAACGCGGACGGCTCGCTCGCCGCCCCCGTCGGCCGGTCCACCGCGGCCGGCCAGTTCGGCGGACCAGGCGGCGGCTTCGGCGGCCCCGGCGACGCCTTCGGCCCCGGTGACGGCTTCGGCGGCCCCGGCGACGGCTTCGGCCCCGGCGGGCACGGCGGGGGATTCCCCGGCGACCCGGACGCTGCGCCGGCCCCGTCGGGCGCTCCCACGGGCAGCGGCACGAACGGCTGACCGCAGCTCGCGACGCCCGGGTGTGGCCGCGCCGCCCCCGGGCGTCTTCGTGTTCGCGGTGCGGCGGCCGTTTCCCCGGGCGGATCAGGCAGGCCCGGGCACCACGTCCGGTCCGTACACCTCCGCCGCGAAGCGCCGCACGGCCGCGTTGAAGGCGGCCGGCTGGTCCTCGTTCACGAGGTGGGCGCAGCCGGGGATCACCTCCAGGCGCCCGTTGGCCGCGGCGGCGAGGAATGCCTGCTCGCCGCGCCGGAAGAGGTTGTCGTGCTCGCCGTTGATCAGGAGGGTTGGGCCTGGGTAGGTCGCGAGGCGCGGGATGAACGCCTCCCGCAGGGCCGCCATCATCGCGCGCGTGCCGCCCTTGAAGAGCCACCCGTTCGTGGCCGGCGGCTCGCCGTCGCCCGCCGCGGAGGCATCCGGATCGCGACCGCCAGGTGGCTCGCCGCGGGTCCCGCCGGCGCCCCGTGCCCGGAGGCGGTCGGCTGCTGCGCCAACGAGGTACGTGCCGACGGTCCCGGGAGCCCGCCGCGCGATGGCGCGCGGCTCCGCGGTGGCGTTGGCGAGGACCAGCCCGGCGACCTGGTCGGGCCGGCGCGCGGCCAGGTCCATTCCCACGTAGCCGCCCAGCGACTGGCCGACCACGATGGCCCGCCCGCGGCCGACGTCGTCGATCACCGCCCCGACCAGGGCCGACGCGTCGGCCAGTCGGAACGCGATGTCGGCGAGGGCGCCGTGGCCCGGGAGATCCACGGCGACGACGCGGAACTCGTCCGACAGGTCCCGCAGCTGGTGGTGCCACATCCCGCGGGTCCGCCGCGTGCCGTGCAGGAGGATCAGGGCGGGCGCGTCCGCCGGCCCCTTCGCCTCGAAGGGGCGCGCGCCGTAGAGCCCTCCACCCGCCGCCGACCGCGCCGGGCGGTGCGTGTAGCTTGAGTCTGCCATGCCCTCCCTCGTGCGATCCCGGCCCGCGGGGACCGGGACGGTCGCCAGTCTAGCGACCCGGGGCGTCGTCGCGCGAGGCGAGCGAGACATCCGGAGGCAGCTCCGCGGCGGCGCCTGCGGCGAAGAAGGATCGCGCGCGCCAGCCGAGGAGGGCCGCCAGCACCACGGCCGGCACCTGCGCGATCGTCGTGTTGTGGCGGTAGACCTGGTCGTTGTACAGCTCGCGCCGGTCGGCCAGCTGGCCCTCCAGCCGCTCGATCTCGGCCTGGAGGCTCAGGACGTTCTCCTGGGAGCGAACCTGGGGATACTGCTCCACGACTGCGAAGAGTGAGCGGACGGCCGTGGTCGTCGCGGCCGATACGGCGCCCTGCTCAGCCACGGGGGCCTCGGGCGCGTACCGCGACCGCTGGCGCGTCACCTCGACGAGAACGTCCTCCTCGAACGCCATCAGGTCGCGCACCGCGTCGACGAGCGCCGGCAGCTGGTCGTGGCGCTGGCGCAGGGCGACCTCGACGTTGCCTCATGCCTTGTCGATCCGGTTCCGGAGGGCGACGACGGCGTTGTAGGTGACGACCGCGAAGAAGCTCGCCACGATGACGACGAGCAGGACGGCGACGAGGGCCGCCACGGCGACGGGGCTCACCGGGAGGCCCCGGGCAGCGCCAGCGCGAGGATCATCGCGGAGGCGATCGCAAGGGCGGCCCCGGCCATCCCCAGCAGCACCTTCGTGTCCTCCCGCGCCCGGGCCTCACCCGGCGATCCGGCGAGGATCGCCAGTGGGTGGTCCGCGGTCGCCGCCACCACCAGCTCGCCGGCCTGGATCTCGAAGCGTGCCTCGGCGGCGGCCGCCTCCGCCCGGCTCGCCAGGGCGGGGACGTCGGCCCCGGGATCGAGCTCGGGCGCGCGGGCGGGTCGCCCGATCGCGAATCCGGGTATCGCCGCGTTGCCCCAGGCGTCTTCGGGGGTCGCGGCCAGGATTCCCGCCGCGCGGGCCTCGGCAAGGTTCATCGCCACTTCCGGGTCGTCGAGCGCGAGCGTCGGATCGAAGCGGTCCGCGGTCGCCGGGTCGTCCAGGTCGCCGAAGGGCAGGGCCGACCCGACGATCGTGACGGTGTCGCCGGGCTCGAGGCGCCGCTCCTCGTAGTCGCGGCGCGGCGGGACTGCCAACGCGAGGCATCCGGCGCTCCTACTCGCCGAGAAGAGGCCTGACTCGTCGCCCGGACCCTCCGCGGGCGAGTCGGTGGGCTGGCGCACCGTCAGGAGGGCCGCGACCTGGGCCTCGCGGTCCTCGACCGCGGGGCGCTGGGACGCCCCCGGGTTGACGTTCAGCCCGGGAGGGTCGTCCCCGCTCCTGTCGGAGGTCGCGTCGAAGCGAAGCGGGGCATCCCAGTGCGCACCGCGCGAGAAGACCCGGATGGCGCCCGACGCGTCGCGGAGGCGGAACCCGACGGCAAGCTCCTCGTCGAAGATGGTGCGCACGTCGTCGGGATCCCGGATCCGCGAGCGGTAGTAGACACAGGGGACGCTCTGGAGCGGCGAGACGAGGGTCAGGACGTCCGCCTCGATGACGCCCACGAGGCGAATCTCGCCGGCCGCGAGGGTGGCGATCCGGCTGGTCCCGATCCCCGCGACATTGCCGGCGCGGCGGTACGCGCGCAGCCCGCGCCCGAGGAGCGCCAGCCCGCCGACGAGGCCGAGCAGGGCGAGCACGACGATGAGTCGCCGGGTGTCGTCCACGGGCGGCAGTCTACCGGGCGCCGGGAGCGGAGCGACGGCGACGGGCGCACCGAGCGCCGGGAGCGTCAGCGGCGCGGGCGCAGCGCGGCGAGGATGACGACGGCCCCCAGGGCAATGAGGCCGGCCGCGCCGACGACGCCCCAGTCGACCGCGATTCGGTCGCGCACCAGGAAGTAGACCCCGAGCGCCACGAGGACGAGCCCGCCGATCGCGGCCGGGAGCGGGTCGCGGTTCCGGCGTTCCCGGCGCCTCGGACGTGCCTCCAGCGAGCCCCCGTACCAGGTCGGCGGCGGCGGCGCCGGGGACGGCGCGCCCGAGATCGTGGCGTCGACCGGGCCCGTGGCCGCGTCGGGCGGGGTGGGGGAGAGCCCGGCGCCCGCGAAGCCGCCCGGCTCCTCGGGCACGACGGCGGCCATGATCACGTACAGGACGAGCAGCGGGAAGATCCCGGTGACGAGGGCGACGACCACCCAGACGACCCGCACGAGGCTGGGGTCGAGGGCGAAGCGGACCGCGGCGCCACCGCACACGCCGGCGATCACGCGGTCGTCCACGCTCCGGTAGAGCCGCTCGTTCATTGGCAGCCGTCCTCCGGGTTCAGGGTGTAGCTGACGGCGC
This sequence comes from uncultured Anaerolineaceae bacterium, assembly GCA_964629105.1. Taxonomy (GTDB): domain Bacteria; phylum Chloroflexota; class Limnocylindria; order Limnocylindrales; family CSP1-4; genus CTSoil-043. The sequence continues at coordinate 2,734 of CAZVPS010000130.1, read as the reverse complement.
TGCCGATCGTGCGCAGCTCGATCCGGGTGGCCGCGCTCGCATAGCCGGGCGTCTCCCACGCGGGGCCGCTGCGGACCAGGCCCTCGGCGCCGTAGTTGTGGCGGGCGGTGATGTTGTCGTCGACCACGAGGCGGAGCCCGACCCCGGCCGGCGCGCACAGGTCGACGGATGCCGCGTTGCCCTGGACCTCGCCCCGGAGGTCGGTCCCCGCCGGGAGCAGGATCGCGACGTCCGCGGCATTCACCGCGACGTCGAGACGCTCCACGGTGGCGCTCGACAGGTCGAGCCGGGTGTCACCGACGGCGTTGCCGTTGAAGGTCAGCTGGGAGACCGTCGCCCCGGCCAGGTTCACGGAGGCGTCGCCGGCATTGAGCTCCATCACGAGGGTCTCGAACCGCGTGTCCGTGCCGAGCTCGGCGCGCCAGCTCGCGCGCTGGTTGCCAAAGGGGAAGACGACGTTGCTGTTGGACGACCGGACCGTGAGTCGGTCGTCGGGGCGATCGACCCTGGGCCGGGCGTTGTCGGTCCCGTGGACGTCGATGCTCCAGGCCGAGCCGGCCCCGGTCGCAACCTCGAGCGACGCGCAGTTGGCCGCCAGGGTGACGCGCCCCGTGCCGCCATCGAAGGAGCCGCTCTCCTGCAGGACCCGCGGCGCGTCCGCCGCAGCGCCGCCGCAGGCGATGCCGCCCACGCTGAAGCCGCTGAAGCCGACGGCGATGAGCGCCCCGAGCATCACGCCGAAGGTGGCGCTGACCACGATCCCGCCGAGCGCCCGCAACGGCGTCGCGCCCAGGATCAGGCCGATGCCGGCACCGACGAGAAGAAACGGCCAGAGCTCCCAGGCGCGGACGACGAGATCGCGGGGAACCCAACCCTGGGCCGCGGCGAGCGGGACGGCGCCGAGGAGCACAAGGAAGACGCCCCAGTTGAGCAGGCGTCGATCAACGGACATGCGACCCTCCACGCTGCAACCGGCCGAGGATACGCCGCGCGCCGCCGTGGCCCACGGGCCGCGTGGTAGCCTCGTGGAGGACGGACGGCCCGAATCGGACGGGAGGATCCACGGTGCGGCTGAGCGAATGGTGCGCGTCGACGCCGGCTCGCGACGCGGTGTCGCCGAAGGTGCTGGCGGTGGTCGAGCCGGTCCTCGCCGCCCTGGGGGCCGCGCGCGACCCTGCCTGCTGGGTCACCTGGGGCGATGAGCCGGCCACGCGCTGGGGGCTCCTGGCCCCCACGGAGGCCGGCCTCGTGACCCTCGCGGTCCGGGTCAACATCCCCCAGGAGGGGCCGCGGGCGTCGGGCAAGCTGGTCCGCTGGTCGCGGGTCCAGGTGGGCGACTTCGCGGTCGAGATGCAGGGCGGGCATCGCTTCATCAGCACCTCGCTCGAGGGCGTGATCCTGCGCGGGATGAATGAGGAAGCCGACCGAATCGGGGCGTTCCTGCAGGGAGTCCTCGCCGCGCTCGACGGCCGGCGGCCGCCGGACGACGCCCCGGAGGTCCCGGTCCGCCCCGAGGTCGATGCCGGGTGAGCGAGGCCGACCGGAGCCTCGTCTCCGGGATCGAGGCCGTCCTCTTCGACCTGGACGGCGTTCTCGTGGACACTGAGCCGTGGTGGCACGAGGTCCGGGTCGCGTGGGCCGCCGCACGGGGGCGCTCATGGAGCGAGGAGGACAGCCACCTCTGCATGGGCCGCAACTCGCGAGAATGGTCATGCGGGAGCGCCTCGGCGTCGCCGACGCCCCCCTTGCCATCGAAGAGGCGATCGTGGCCTCGCTCGTCGAGCGCTACGCGTCGGAACCGGTCCCGCTGGTCGCGGGCGCACCCGCGGCGGCGGCGGCGATCGCGGCGCGGGTGCCCGTGGCGATCGCCTCCTCGGCCCACCCGGCCGTGATCCGGGCGGCGGTCTCGGCCGCGGGCCTGGCATCCGTGTTCGCCACGATCGTCTCGTCCGACGACGTCGCCCGCGGCAAGCCAGCGCCCGACGTCTACCTGGAGGCCGCGCGCCGTCTCGACGTGGCCCCGGCCCGCTGCCTCGTCATCGAGGACTCCCGCAACGGTGTCCTCGCCGGGCGCGCCGCCGGGATGCGCGTCGTGCTGATCCCGAACGCGAGCGTGCCACCGGGCCGCGGCGTCGCAGAGATCGCCGACGCCGTGCTGGAGCGCTTGGCCGATCTGCCCGTGGCGTCGCTCGGAGCGGTGGCGTGAGCCCCGCCGGGAGCGCCGGCCGGGTTCGGTACTGGTTCTCGACGATCGTCGCGCGGGTCGCGGTCGGCGCCTACCTGCGGCTCCGGGTCGAGGGGCGGGAGCGCCTTCCCGAAGGGCCCGCGCTGCTCTGCTTCAACCACCAGAGCTGGGTCGACCCCTTCGTGCTCGTCGCGGCGCTGCCCAGCCGCCCCGACCTCCTCTTCTTTGGCCCCAGGGAGGCCGACATGCGGGTCGGCAGGAAGAACCGCCTCATCGCCTGGTCGCATCGCGGGGTTCCGTTCCGCCCGGACAAGCGCGGGCTCGTGGAGGTGGCGCGCCGGGTCGACGCCCTCTTCGCACGCGACGGCCGCCTCGCCATCGCGCCCGAGGGGCGGATCCACGCGGGCGAGCGAGTGGTGCTGCCGTTCGACGACGGGGCGGCGTACTTCGCGGCGCGCGCCGGCGTGCCGATCGTCCCGATCGCGATCCTGGGCGTCAGCTGGCTTCGCTTCGGCGGCACCGTGCGCGTCCGGGTGGGGGAGCCGATCC
>CAZVPS010000129.1:4805-6325 GCA_964629105.1 uncultured Anaerolineaceae bacterium | reverse complement strand
GGATCGCGCCATAAGCATCGGAGCGGAGGCCCGCTCCTTCATGGCATCACGGAACATCGACCGTCAGTCAACGAACCGGGCGGGAGGATCGCCGCGCCATTGGCGACGGTCGGCGCACGAGAGCCGGCCGGCCAGCCCGGTTGCCGCCGCGTGCGCGGCCGGCCAGCCGAGGCGGCACTCGGCGCCCTCGCGATCCGCCTCCGCAGCTAGGCGCGCGCGACTGCGCCGTCGCCGACCGCAGGGATGTCGAGACCAAGGTGGTGGGCCAACGCCAGGCGAACGGCATGCCGGATCCGGGGGTCGGTGATCCGGCCCTCTGGCGCCCCGGCAAGACGTTCCAGCGAGATCGGGCGCACCTGTTGGCACAGGATCACGCCGGGGCGCGTCTGCCCCGCCGCGCCGACCGGGATGGCCACCTCGCCCGGGTAGCGAGCCTCGTCGGGCGCATCCGCGCCGGCAGCCGGGCCGACGTGCGCGCGCGATCGGCCTACCTCGCCGAGGCCCTGGACATCGGGGAGTGGCTGGACCAGGACGGCAGGAAGCTGTCGGGCGGCGTGAAGCGCCTCGTCTCGTTCGCCATGGCCGCCGTCGTCCCCGGTCGCCTCGTGGTCTTCAACGAGCCGACGAACGACGTCGATCCCGTTCGCCGCCGCCTCCTGTGGGCCCTGGTCCGGGCGGTCGGCGACGAGGGCGCCGCGGTCCTGCTCGTCACCCACAACGTCGTCGAGGCCGAGCGCGCCGTCGATCGCCTCGCGATCCTCGACCACGGCCTGGTGATCGAGACGGGGACGCCGGCGCAGCTCAAGGAGCGCGTCGCGGACGACCTCCGCCTCGAGCTCGTCCTGGAGCCCGGGCCCCAGCCGCCGCCGATGCCCGAGTTCGTCGGCCACGCGGTGAGCGCCGGCCAGCGTCACCTGGCCACGGTCCACGCCAGCGCAGCCGCCCGGGCGGTCGGCTGGGCTGACGGTCTCAAGCACGCCGGCGTCATCGAGGAGTACCGCCTCGGGCCCGCAACCCTCGAGGACGTCTACGTCGAGCTGGTCGGCCGTGCCGACGCGCTCGCCAACGGCAACGGCGGGGGCCCCGCCGCGACCGCCACCAAGGAGGCCGCCCGTGTCCGCGCTGCGTAGCTACCTGCTGCTCGTCAAGTGGCAGGCGCTCCGATCCAAGGGGTTCCTGCCGTTCGCGATCATCATCCAGGGGCTCTTCTCGCTCGGGATCGTGGTGGGCTACCCGCTCCTCTTCCCGCAGATGGACCCGACCACGGTCCTCTACCTCGCAACCGGCGCCCCGGCGATCACGCTCATCACGATGGGCCTGGTGGCGGTGCCCCAGATGGTCGCCCAGGCCAAGACCGAGGGGACGCTCGACTACATGCGCTCCCTGCCGATCCCCCGGGTCGTCTACCTCCTGGCCGACCTGAGCGTCCAGCTGGCGATCGTGCTGCCGGGCGTCGTCTTCGGCGTGGTTATCGCGGCACTGCGCTTCGACCTGCCGCTCCAGCCCAGCCCGCTCGTCGT
>CAZVPS010000129.1:0-4705 GCA_964629105.1 uncultured Anaerolineaceae bacterium | reverse complement strand
TGGTTATCGCGGCACTGCGCTTCGACCTGCCGCTCCAGCCCAGCCCGCTCGTCGTCCTGGTCTTCATGTTCAGCCCGCTCAACTTCCCACCGGACCGCCTGCCGGACTGGCTGGCCGCGCTGCACTCGGTGCTGCCGATCCAGGCGATGGGCGAGGTCCTCCGTGGGGCGCTGGCTCCGCAGGCCTTCCCGCTGACGGCAGGTGCGTTCGGGATGCTGGCCGTCTGGGCGGTGGCGGCCTTCGCCGTCACCTGGCGGATCATCGCCCGGCGCGGGTAGCGTCGTGGCCGCCACGCCGGCAGAGCGCCGCCCGCCGCTCCCCTACCGCGCCGGCGCCACCCAGCCGGGCAGCTCGCGGGCCAGCGTCGCGAGCGCGAGGGAGCCGTGCCCCAGCAGCGCGTCGTGGAACGCGCGCAGGTCGAAGGCCGCCCCGTCGCGGGCCGCCAGCTCCGCCCGCAGCCGGTTGATCTCGCGGTGGCCGATCTTGTAGGTGAGCGCCTGGCCGGGCCAGACGATGTAGCGGTCCGTCTCGATCCCGGCGTCGGTCGCCGAGAGGCCGGCGCCCTCCCGGAGGAGATCGACCGCCCACGCGCGGCCCTTGCCAAGGGCGTGGATCCCGGTGTCGACGATGAGCCGCACGGCTCGCCACGCCTGCGCCTCCAGCATCCCGAACCGCTCGGCGTCGTTGCGGTAGAGGCCCATCTCGTCGGCGAGGCGCTCGGAGTAGAGGCCCCAGCCCTCCGCGTAGGCGGAGCCGATCATGCGGCTGCCGAGCCGTCGGAAGACCGGCAGACCGGGATGCTCCATCTCCAGCGCGATCTGGAAGTGATGGCCAGGGATCGCCTCGTGGTAGGTCGTCGCGGCGAGCTTGGAGATGAGGCGCGTCGGCAGGTCGTACGTGTTGACGAAGTAGACCCCCGGCCGGCTGCCGTCGACCGTTGGCGGGTAATAGAAGGCGGGTGGCGCGTCACGCTCCATGAACGGCTCGACCGGGCGGACGTCGCAGGACGCCACGGGGAGGCGCCCGAACCAGGCAGGCGCGATCGCGAGGGCGCGGGCGATGTCCTCGTTGGCCCGGGCGACCAGGTCTTCCTTCGCGGGCGCCTGGTTGGCCGGGTCGGTCGCGAGGTGGGCGCGGTAGGCGGCGATCGAGTCGAACCCGGCGGCGCTGGCGATCGCGAGCCGGTCCGCGTCAAGAGCGGCCAGCTCGTCGAGTCCGATCTGGTGGACCTCCGCCGGGTCCAGGTCGAGGCTCGTCCAGGTCCGGATCGCCATCCGGTAGCGGGCAGCGCCGTCCGGGGCGGACCAGAGGCCGGGCGCCTCCCGGGTCGCCGCGAAATAGGGGCCGCGGAGCGCCTCGACGTACCGCGTCAGCGCGGGGTTCACGACGTCGCGCACGACCGCGGCCACCCGGGCGCGGCCCGCGTCGTCGCCATCGGCAAGGCGGGCCCCGGTGACGATCGGCGACTGGTCCGCCGGGGTCGCGAGGAGCCGCTCGGCCTGCGAGATCGTGCGCTCGGCCGCGATCCGGGGGGCGGTCATCCCCGTTATCCGGGCCTCCTCGAGGAGGTAGAGATGGGCCCCGATGAACGGCTCGAAGGCGGCGAGGCGCGCCAGCAGCTTCTGCAGGCGGGCCGGCGTGTCGGCCGGCTGGAACTGGACGCCCTGGGGGAGGAGCGCCTGCGGGCCGTCGATCTGGTCGACCAGCGCCACGAGGTCCATCCGCAGGAGGTCGGCCTCGTTCCCGAGCTCGCAGACCGCCCGCAGCATGTCGTGGGTGATCCGCTCCTCGACGGGGAGCCCGTCGACCGGGATCGCCGCCAGCTCCCCGAGCGTCGCGCCGCGGAGCGCCCGGGCCGCCGCCCGTCCGGCGGCCGACGGGTCGTGGAGGCGGTCGTCCCACCGATCGTCGCCGTAGAGGGTCGCCAACGTCGGGTGCTGCTCCAGCGTCGCCTCCCAGAAGCGGTCGGCGAGCGCGTTGACCGCGGCGGCGGAGTCGAGCGGGGTCATCGGATCCTCCGGGAGGGCGGCCGGATCGGGCGGGGCGGCGGGCGACTCAGGCGGGGAGCACGACGTCGGCGAGGATGCGCAGGGGAAGCTTCCCGTGACGGAGGACGTCGTCATGGAAGCGCCGGATGTCGAAGGCGTCGCCTTCGCGGGCCGCGCGCGCGGCGCGGAGCCGCTCGATCTCGCGCCGCCCGGTCATGTAGGCGAGCGCCTGGCCCGGCCAGGCGATGTAGCGGTCGGTCTCGATCCCCGCGTCGGTCGGGTGAATCCCCGCCGCCACCATCGTCTCGAACGCCTTCTGGCGCCTCCAGCCGAACGCGTGCAGCCCGGTGTCGACCACCAGCCGAACGGCCCGCAACGCCTGGCTGTCGAGCATGCCGAACCGCTCCGCCTCGCTCCGGAAGAGGCCGGCCTCGTCGGCCACCCGCTCCGTGTAGAGGGCCCAGCCCTCCACGTAGGCCGTGCCCTGCGGCCAGTAGCCCAGGGTCCGGAAGGCGGGGAGCCCCTCGAGCTCCATCTCGAGGGCGATCTGGAAGTGGTGGCCGGGGACGGCCTCGTGGTAGGTGGTAGACGCCGCCGACCAGTAGGTCCGGCTGGGGAGGTCGTACGCGTTGACGAAGTAGATGCCCGGTCGGTCGCCGTCCATCGTGGGCGGGTAGTAGTACGCCCCCGGGGCGTCCTTCTCCAGGAGCGGCTCGACGCGACGGACCTGGCAGCCGGCCTTCGGCACGCGGTTGAACCAGCGGGGCGCCGCCGCGAACGCGCGGTCCACGTCCTCCTGGCAGCGTGCGACGAGCGCCTCGGGGGTCGGCGGGACCTGGGCCTCATCGGCGTTGAGGGCGTCGCGGTAGGCCGCCGTGTCGTCGCCGAAGCCGGCCGCCCCGGCGATCGCCCGCCGCTCGGCCTCGATCTCATCCAGCTCCTCGAGCCCGATCCGGTGCAGCTCGTCGGGGGTGACGTCGAGGCTGGTGTAGCCCCTGACCTTCGCCGCGTAGCGCGCCTCGCCGTCGGGCAGCGCGCAGAGGCCCGGCGCCTCGCGGGTTGCCGGGAGGTAGGCGCGGAGGGCCTCGAGATAGCGCGCGTCGGCCGGCCGGACGTGGCGCTCCACGGCTTCGAGGAGGCGGGCCCGGCCGGCTTCGTCGGCGAGGGCCGGGACCGTGACGATCGGCGAGGTGGCGGCCGGCGCCGCGAGGAGGCGCTCCAGCTGGTCCACGACGCGGTCGGCGACCACGCGCGCCGCCGTCAGGCCCGACGCGCGGCCTTCCACGAGGAGGTCGATGACGGCGTCCGTCATCGCCGGGTAGGCCGCGAGGCGGGCGAGGAGCCGCTCGAGCCGCTCCGGTGTGTCGGCCTTCTGGAGCTGGACCAGCTCCGGCAGGAGCGACTGGTGGCCCTGCTGTTCCACCGTCGCCACGATGTCGTCGCGGAGGTCATCCTCGGCGATCTGCTGCTCGGCGATGAGGGCCAGGAGGCCCCGGGAGATCCGCTCCTCCTCGTCGAGGTCGGCCGGGTCGATCGCCAGGGCGCCGGCGCGCACCTCGTCGGCGAGCGCCCGGCGGGCGGCCCGCCCCTCCGGCCCCGGGTCGTCGAGGCGGTCGTCGTAGCGCTCGTCCCCGTAGATGGTCGCCATCGTGGGGTTCAGCTGCAGGGTCCGCTCCCAGGTGCGGGCGCACAGATCGGCGAGGGTCGTCGAGGTGGTCATGCGGGTAGGGTACCGGGGCCGCGGGGCGGGTGCCGGCCGATCAGGGTGCCGGCCCGTCAGGCCTCGAAGAGCGGCAGCTGGTCGGGATGATCCGCCACCGGGTCCAGGCCGAGGTACGGCTCCAGGTCGCCGAGGGCCGGGCTGGGCCGGGCGGCGAACCGGCGCAGGGCGTCCATCCGCAGCACGTGCCAGTTGCCGGCCTCCATCGCCGCCCGGAGGACCGGGGAGTGCTCGAGCTTGCGCCGAAGCAGTTCCACGCGCTCCGGCGGGAGGACCAGGAAGCGGACGATCCGCTCGTCCGCCGGGATGCGGCGTCCGCGGCGCAGGACCGGCTCGCCGAGCATCGCGGTCCATTCGACCTCGAAGAGAAAGACGAAGCGCGGGCGCACGTACCAGCCGCAGTCCACCTGCTCCATGACATCCGCGCCGGAGCGGCCCAGGAATCCAAGCGACGCGTCGCGCTCGTCGGCGAGCAGCCTCGCGCCCAGCGGCGCGCTTCCCGCCCGCCGCCCCTGCTCGCGCGGGGAGATGAAGACGTGCACGCCAAGCCGGTGCCCCAGGTCGGCCAGGAGGCCGATCGTCGCCGCGTGCTCGTGGGTTCGGACCTGGAGGTCGTCGCCGGCGACGAGCCGCCCGTCGCCCGGGGCGGGCACGCCGTAGCTGGCCAGGCAGGCGTCCACGAGCCACGGGTCCGGGGCATCGGGGCCCACGAACACCTCCTCGAGGCGGGCGCGCACGGCTGCCTCCGGGACCGAGGCACCCGTGCCCAGGAGGCTGAACACGGCCCACTCCAACCGGTCCGACAGCGGCGCGGCCGCCTCGACCTCGTCGCGCTGATCGCGAAGCCAGAAGCGCCCGCCCTCGGACGGGGCGACCTTGCGCTGGTCGGGCCGCCCCAGCTCGCCCTCGATGAGCGCAAGGAGGTCCGCCGCCGCGCGAGCCGCCGGGTCGCCTGCCGGATCGCCCGCCGGCCCGCTGCCTGGCGGCACGTCGCCCG
>CAZVPS010000128.1:0-6351 GCA_964629105.1 uncultured Anaerolineaceae bacterium | reverse complement strand
AGGCCGCGTCGAGAATTACCTGGCGCGGCGTTTGGACGCCCACCGGGCCGCCGAGGTCCGCGAGCTCGAGGCGCGCCTCGGGCTCGACGCCGTGCGGGAGCAGGCGCTGGTCGACTTCGCCGGGCTCGGGGTCGTGGGGCTCCGGGCGCTGGATCCGGCGGCCGACGTGAGCGCGATGGAGGACGAGGGAGCTGCGCTCGGGGAGGCGCTCGCGGCGGCCGGCGCCCGGTGGGTGGCGGATCCCGCGAGCGAAGAGGCGGCGTCGCCCGCCCGGCTGGCCGCCCTGCGCCGACGCTTCCACGAGCTCGGCGCGCCGAACCCCTTCGCCACCGAGGAGCACGCGGAGCTGCGCGCCCGCGTCGACGGCCTCGACGCCCAGCGGACCGATCTCGTGGGCGCCATCGAGAAGACGCGCTCGCTCATCGCGGAGCTGGACACGTTGATCGCCCGGCAGTTCCGGGCGACATTCACCGCGCTCGAGTCGGCCTTCGATCGGCGCTTCCAGCAGCTCTTCGGGGGTGGCTACGCCCGGCTCAGCCTGACCGAGCCCGCCGACCTCGCCCAGACCGGGGTCGAGATCGTGGCCCGGCCGCCCGGCAAGAAGGCCCAGGCGCTCGCGATGCTCTCCGGCGGCGAACGAGCGCTGACGGCGGTCGCCCTCCTGTTCGCGATGCTGGAGGTGCGCCCGGTCCCGTTCTGCGTCCTCGACGAGGTGGACGCGGCCCTCGACGAGGCGAACATCGGCCGCTTCGTCGCGGCCCTTCGGGGCCTCGCCGAGACCACCCAGTTCATCGTGATCACGCACAACCGCGGGACGATCGAGGCGGCGGACGCCCTCTACGGGGTGACGGTCGGGGACGACGCCGTCAGCCGCGTCGTCAGCCTCCGGATCGAGGAGGCTCGCTCGATCGCCGACGAGGCGCGCGCGGGGAGCGGCGCCAGCGCCGCGCCCGATCCGCTGCCGGCCGGCTGACGGCCCCGCGGCACCGCAACGGAGGACGCATGTTCTGGCGACACAGGCTGACGGACGACCCGGGCCCGGTCGCGTCCGGGACGCCCGAGGACGAAGCACCGGCCTCCGACGCGGACGAGGAGGAGCCGGTCGGCCCGCCCGCGGCGGAGCCGCTGGGCCCGGCGTCCATCGAGCCGGGGCCGATCGTCGACGGCGACCTGGTCGCCGGCGTGGCGAAGAGCCGGGGCGGGTTCATGGCCCGCCTGCGCGGGATCCTTGGGCTGGGCGACGTCGACGCGGCCACCTGGGAGGAGGTCGAGGAGACCCTGATCGCGGGCGACGTCGGCGCAGCGCTTGCGATCGAGGTCGTGGAGCGGGCTCGCGCGCGGCGCCACCCGCAGGGCCCGGAGGCCGCCGTCCGGGAGGAGCTCGCCGCGCTGCTCGCGCCGCGGGAGGCCGGCTGGATCTTCGAGCCCGCCGGGCCCGGCCAGCCGGCGGTGATCCTCGTCGTGGGGGTCAACGGCACGGGCAAGACGACCACGATCGGGAAGATCGCCGCCCGGGAGCGGTTGGCCGGACGGAGCGTCCTCCTCGCGGCCGGGGACACCTTCCGCGCCGCCGCGATCGACCAGCTGCGGCTGTGGGGCGAGCGAGCCGCGGCACCCGTCGTGGCCCACGCCCCCGGCGCCGATCCCGCGGCCGTGGTCTACGACGCCCTGGACGCCGCCATCGCGCGCGGCGTGGACGTCCTCATCGTCGACACGGCGGGGCGGCTCCACACGAAGTCGAACCTGATGGACGAGCTGGCGAAGATGCGCCGGGTCATCGACCGCCGTCTGCCCGGGGCCCGGCCCGAGGTGCTCTTCGTGCTCGATGCGACCACCGGCCAGAACGGCCTCGCCCAGGCGCGCGCGTTCCACGCGGCAACCGGCCTGACCGGCATCGTCCTCACGAAGCTCGACTCGACGGCGAAGGGCGGGATCGTCTTCGCCATCGAGCACGCCCTCGCGGTGCCGGTCCGGTTCGTGGGGGTGGGGGAGAAGCTCGGGGACCTCCTCCCCTTCGATCCCGACGCCTTCGTCGCCGCGCTGTTCGGCTGAGGGCCGCGCTCGGGGCCTCGCGGTGGCGATGCGCTAGACTGCGGGCACCTCGGTGTCGCCAGAACCCGCGCACCACTTCCGGGACGCAGCCGCGCCCGGCAGGATCCCGGTCCACAGGAGCCGTACCCTCCGCATGTTCGACGCCCTCTCCGATCGCCTGCGCCGGACCCTCGGCGCGCTGACCGGCCACGGTCGCATCAGCGAGGCCGACGTCGATGCTGCCATGCGCGACGTGCGCCTCGCGCTCCTCGAGGCCGACGTCAACTTCAAGGTCGTGAAGGAGTTCACCGCCCGGGTGCGTGAGCGCGCCGTGGGTGCCGAGGTCCTGGAGTCCCTCAACGCCGGCCAGCAGGTCGTGAAGATCGTCCACGAGGAGCTCACCGCACTCCTCTCGGGCGGGGACCGGACCTTCCACCTCTCCGGCAGCCCCGCCGTGGTCGCCCTCGTTGGCCTCCAGGGCTCGGGCAAGACGACCTCCGCGGCCAAGCTCGCGCGCCACGTCGTCAAGCTCGGCCGCCGGCCCCTCCTCGTCGCGGCCGATCCGTACCGGCCGGCGGCGGTGCAGCAGCTCGTGACCCTCGGCAAAAGCCTCGACATCCCGGTCTTCGCCGCGCCCGCCGGGACCTCCGTGCCGGAGATCGGGCGGCTCGGGATCGAGGCGGCCCGGCGCGAGGTCCGCGACACCGTGATCCTCGACACCGCGGGGCGCCTCTCGGTGGACGAGGTCCTCATGGCGGAGATCACGGAGCTCGCGCGCGTGGTCCGGCCCGTCGAGACGCTCCTCGTGGTGGACGCGATGGCCGGCCAGGAGGCGGTCGGCGTGGCGCAGGCTTTCGCGGCCGCCGTCCCCCTCACCGGGCTCGTCCTGACCAAGATCGACGGGGACGCCCGCGGCGGCGCCGCGCTCTCGATCAGCTCGGTGACCGGCCTCCCCGTGAAGTTCCTGGGCACGGGCGAGAAGACCGACGCCCTGGAGCCCTTCCACCCCGACCGGCTGGCGGGACGGATCCTGGGCATGGGCGACGTGCTCACGCTCGTGGAGCGGGCCCAGGAGCACTTCGACGCGAAGCAGGCCGCGAAGCTCCAGGAGAAGCTCAAGACGGCACGCTTCAGCCTGGAGGACATGCTCGAGCAGCTCCAGCAGGTCAAGAAGATGGGCCCGCTGGGCCAGGTGATGGAGATGATTCCCGGAATGGGCGGGATGGCCAGGGAGGCGCAGGACTCGGTCGACCGGGGCGACCTGAAGCGCACCGAGGCGATCATCCGCTCCATGACGCCGCAGGAGCGCCGCGATCCCGATGTCCTGAACGCGAGCCGGCGGCGCCGGATCGCGACGGGCTCGGGGACCTCCATCGCCGAGGTCAATCGTCTCGTGAAGCAGTTCGGCGACATGCAGAAGCTCATGAAGCAGCTCCGCGGGGGTCGTCGGATCCCCGGGATGTTCGGCCGCTAGGCCGGGAGGCGTCGTCATGGCCGAGATCGAACCGGTCGGCGGTCCCGCGGGGGCCCCGGTCGAAACCGCGGGCGTGGAGGCAACGCCGGTCGCAATCGGCGGGGCGGCGTCGTCCCCGACGCCGGCAGCCCGGCCGGCCGGCCTGGTGCGCTGGGGCGTCGCCCTGATCGCGCTTGCGGTGATGGTCGGCGTCGTCTCCGTCGCCGCCGCGCTGCTCGCGGCGGGCGGCAGCACGTCGGCCGTCGGCGGCTGGATTCCGAACGGGACGGTCGCCTACCTCGAGATCCGGGCCGACCTGCCGGGCGACCAGCGGGCCAAGGTCGGGGGCATCCTGGCCAAGTTCCCGGGCTTCGCCGACCAGGCCTCCCTCGACGCCAAGATCGACGAGGCGCTGGAGCGACTCCTGGAGGGCACCGGCGCCAGCTGGACGGCGGACGTGAAGCCGTGGCTGGGCGGCGAGATCGGGGTCGCGATCACCTCCGCAGCCTTCGACCTTGCCGGGACGTCGCTCGTCAACCTGCGCGCCGGGAGGGAGGCGGTCGACGACGGCGTCGTGCTCCTCGCGGCCGTCAAGGACGGCCCCGCGGCGAAGGCGTGGGTGACGAAGCAGGTGGGCGGCACGCAGGCGACCGAGAGCTACGCCGGCGGCGAGATCACGGTCGTCTCCGGCGTCCCGGGCGGGACGATGGCTTTCGCCGTTCGCGGGAGCGTGATGGTCCTGGGGCCGGTGAAGGCGGTCAAGGCGTCGCTCGACACCGGCGGATCCAGCCCGGTCGCCACGACGGAATCGTTCATCGCGGCGCGCAAGACCGCGCCGAGTGCCTACCTCGGCTTCGGCTACCTCGACACGAAGGCCTTCGTGGATGCGGCCCTCGCCGCGGCCGGTGACCAGGCCGGCCTGCCCGCAGGCTGTCTCGACCTGTTGGTCGAGAAGATGCCTACGTGGGCGGCCGGCTCGGCGCGTGCCGAGGACGACGCCCTCGTCTTCACGGCCACCGTGACGACGGCCGGCGCGGCCTCGACCACGAAGGACAGCGCCAGCGCCATCGCGACGCACCTTCCCGCCTCGACGGTGGCGGCGATCGAGGTGCGCGACCTCGGGGTGGGCCTCGTGGCCGCCCTCGACACCCTCAAGACGACGCTGGCCTGCGATCCGTCGACCGCCGAGGCGATCGGCCAGGTGGAGCAGGCGCTGGCGGCCGGCGGCGGCGCCGAGGCGCTCATCGGCTGGGTCGACGACACCGCCGTCGCCGCGACCGTGGATGGCACCACGTTCGGCGGGGGCCTGGCCGCGACCGTCACCGACGAGGCGAAGGCCGGCCGTGCCTTCGACCAGCTCAAGATGCTCGTCGCGCTGGGCGGCAGCGGGGCGGGCCTGACGTCCCGCCAGGAGGCCTACGGCGGCGGCACGCTGCTCGTGGTCACCATCCCGGCGGATGCCGCGGGCGTCGCGATCCCCGAGATCGCGGCGACGGTCCAGGGCGGCGTCTTCGCCCTCGGGACGATCGACTTCGTCAAGGCCGTGGTCGACACGAACGCGGCCGGATCGCTCGCGAAGGACCCGGTCTACGAGCGCGCGATCTCGCTCGCCGGCGGTGACGGCATCGGCGACGTCTTCATCGATATCGCAGGGATCCGGGCCGGCCTCGAGGCGATGCTTCCCGGCGAGGCGAAGGCCCAGTACGAGACCGAGATCAAGCCCTTTCTCGTGCCGCTCGAGGCGTTCGCCTCGGTGGTCGGGGCCCCCGGCGCGACGACCGTGACGCGCGCCGTCATCACGTTCACGAAGTAGGAGGAACCCGCACCCAGATGGCAGCACGCATTCGCCTCACCCGCGTCGGCGCCACGAAGCAGCCGACCTATCGCGTCGTCGTCGCGGACAGCCGCAAGCCGCGCGACGGCCGCGCCATCGAGATCCTCGGGCACTACAACCCGCGGATGGAGCCGGTCGAGTTCTCGGTCGACATCGAGAAGACGAAGGCCTGGCTCGCCAAGGGCGCGCTGCCGACGGAGACCGTCGAGCGGCTGCTGCGGAACGCCGGCGTCCTGCCGGCCGCGAAGTAGGGGTCCGCGATGGCCGCCCCCCAGCTCGTCGAGTACGTCGCCAAGTCGCTCGTTGACCACCCGGAGCAGGTCGAAGTCACCGTCAGCCAGGAGGCCGGCGCCACCGTCATCGAGCTCCGTGTCGCCGAAGACGACATGGGCAAGGTGATCGGGCGGAACGGCAGCGTCGCCAAGGCCCTCCGGACGCTCCTCAAGGTCGTGTCCGCCCGCGACGGTGAGCAGTTCCAGCTGGAGATCGTCTGATCGACGCCGAGGGCGCTCCGGCGGGCCGGCTCGTGGTCGCGCTCGTCCGGGGCCTCCACGGCATCAGTGGCGCGGTGCGGATCGAGGTCCTCACGGACCGGCCCGCAGAGCGCTTCGTCGTGGGCGCGCGCCTCCATCCCGAGGGATCCGGGGGCGCGCTCACGATCACCGAGGCACGTCCCGCGAACCCGGGGTGGATCCTCCGCTTCGGCGAGGTGCCCACGCGAGAGGCGGCGGAGCATCTCCGGCTCGCCTACCTCGAGGTGGAGGCCGGACCGGCGGACGCCCTTCCGCGCGGCGCGTACTACTGGCACGAGATCACCGGCGTCGCGGTTCGCGATCCCGACGGTGCGGAACTGGGCACCGTGCGGGACGTCTACCGGGCCGGCGGAGCCGACGTACTCGAGGTCGTCGGCGGGCCCCGCGGCGACTTCGACCTCCCGCTCATCCGGCCGTACGTCCGGATCCTCGCGCCGCGGCGCGGCGAGATCGTCGCCGACCCCGAGGCGCTGGACCTCCCGAGGCCCGACCAGATCCGG
>CAZVPS010000127.1:0-6355 GCA_964629105.1 uncultured Anaerolineaceae bacterium | reverse complement strand
GGGGCGGGGCGGGTCGTCAGGGGCCCAGGAGTGCCGCGGGTACGACGGCGATCCCGTCCGGACGCCGGTAGGCCGTCTCCCCGGTGGTGACGACCATCGCATCCAGGAGGTCGTCGCCGAGCTGGTCTCGAAGCCACACCAAGTGACGCACGTCGGCGTCGCTGACGGTTCGGCCGAGCTTGACCTCGACAGCCACCACGCGCCTGTCGTCGCGCTCGACGATCAGATCCACTTCCCGTTCGCCACCCTTGGTGCGGAGATGCATCACGGACGCTTCGGCCGCCTGGGCGCAGACCCGGACCGAGAGGGTCACGAGGGACTCGAAGAGGGTGCCCATCAGCGGTTCGGCGCGAGGGACCGCCGGCGTCGTCGAGCGCCCGCCCAGCAGCCCATCGATCCCGATGCCGAGCAGCCGGGCCGCGAGCGCGGGGTCGGCCATCTGGTGTTTCGGAGGAGCGGCGAGGCGGGAGATCGAGCTGCGCGTCGGCAGCCAGGCCGGCACGGGCTCGACGATCCACAGCCGCTCGAGGGTGTCGAGATACGGTCGAACCGTTGAGCGCGGGGGCTCCTCGCCGCTGCCTCCGGTGGCGGCCTCGCGAATGGTCTCGAAGGTCGCGGTTGTCGATGTCGCGGCGGCGTACGCGGTCATCCATCGGCGGAGCGCTGCCGGGTTGCGAAGGCGGCGCCCCAGGTCGGGGAACTCGCGCTCGGCGATGCGCAGGAGGTAGCCGTCCAGCTGAGCTCGTCGAGCCCGGTCTCCCAGTTCCCGGATGCCGGGGAAACCCGAGACGACGATTTCGCGGGCATAGTCCTCAAGCTGGAGCTTGCTCGACCCGCCGATTGCTGGCCTCGCGCCCTCAAGCAGCCGGCGCAGGCTCACGGTGGACGATTCCCGGCCGCGCTCGCTCAGCGCCATCGGGCGCATCCGGAGCGTCACGATCCGGCCCGCCCCGGAATGAACGGGCGCTCCGCCGGGGGTCGCGGACCCCGTCAGGATGAACCGGCCCGGGGTTCCGTCGTCGTCCACTGCCCGCCGGACCAGGTCCCACACGGGCGCCAGGCGCTGCCACTCGTCGATGAGGATCGGCGTCGCGCCCGTTGCGAGGCGTCGCAGATCTGCCTGGGCGAGCTCGCGCTCGTCGGGGTCGTCGAGGCGGTGGACCGTCGCGGCCCGTCGGAGGGCGGTCGCGGTCTTGCCCACGCCCTTCGGACCCTCCAGGGCGATAGCCGCCACGCCGCCCAGCAGCTCGTCGAGCTCGAGATCGACCACGCGGGGTCGGTAGTCCATGAGGTGGCCTCGCAGCGCCTGGGTGAGGACCCCGCAGAGCGGGATCAACGCCGTCCGTACACTACATCTGGTCGGCTCGTTACACTACATCTGGTCGGCTCGTTACGCTACATCTGGTCGCCGCTGGGCACGGCAGACCGGCGGCTGCGACGCCTCTGTCCCGAAGCCCGTTGGCGCGGCGGCGGGCGCGGCGGCGGGCGCGGCGGCGCGACCTACTCGGAACGTTGGCGATCCGAATGCCGCTCCTCCGGCGGCCGATGCGCCCGGAGCTCCGGTAGAGCAGCACGTCGTACACGATCTTGAGGCTGCCCGCGATCACAAATGGCATCCGGGTCGCGAAGAGCAGGCGGCCGTCGCGGGTCAGGAGGGCTAGCGGGGACCGGCCGGTCACCCGGGTCAGCCCGCGCTCGACGCGACCGGGCGCCCGGCGAGCGGGTCATGGTGCCGCGTTAGCGCGTGAGCGTCCCCACCTGCGTGGCCGCACGGGTTCACGTGGATGACCGCGGTGTCGAGCCGGCGGACCTCGTGGAGGAGGCGGTGGCGCACCTCCTCCGAGACCCGGTGGCCCTCGGCGACGGTCATGTCGCAGTCGACGGTGATCGCCATGGAGGCCTCGAGCGCGTGGCCCAGCCAGCGCAGGCGCAGGCGATCGACGGACTGGACCTCGGGCACCGCCGCTGCGATCGTCTCGACCTGCTCGACCAGCTCGGGCTCGACCGCGTCCATCAGCCGCCCGAGCATCTGGCCCGTCGCCTGCTTGAGCACGACGAGGATGACCGCGGTGATCAGCAGCCCGACGAGCGGATCCGCGAGCGGGTAGCCGGCCGCGACACCGAGCGCCCCGCCGACCACGGCCAGGGAGGTCAGCCCATCGGTCCGGGCGTGGTAGCCGTCGGCGACGAGCGCCGCTGACCCGATGGAGCGGCCGACCCGGATGCGATAGAGGGCGACGGTCTCGTTGCCGGCAAAGCCTACGAGCCCGGCGACGAGCACGATCGGGATATTCGTGATCGGCTGCGGGTCGATGAGGCGGTTGATCGATTCGTAGGCGGCGAGGACCGCCGAGCCGGCGATCATCAGCAGGACGAAGAGCCCCGCGAGGTCCTCCGCGCGCCGGTAGCCGAAGGTGTAGCGACGGGTCGCGGCGCGTCCGCCGATGGCGAACGCGATCCACAGCGGGACGGCCGTGAGCGCGTCGGAGAAGTTGTGGATCGTGTCGGCCAGGAGCGCGACCGACCCGGAGACCAGGACGGCCGCGAGCTGGGCGACCGCCGTGATCCCGAGCACGAGCAGCGAGAGCTTCAGCGCACGGATCCCGCGCGCGTCGCTCGTCAGCGCATCTTCGATCGAGTCGCCCGGGTCGTGGCTGTGACCGACGAACACCCCGGCGAGGCGCCGCAGCCGACCCTCGGGGTGGTCGTGCGCCTGGTCGTGGTCGTGCGAGGGCTCGTGATCGTGCGACTCGTCGAGGTCGTGGTCGTGAGGCCGGTGGGGCTCGGTCATCTGGTCTCGTTCGCGTCTGCCGGATCGTGCTTGGCCGTGCAGGTGAGCACTGCGCCAGTCTACGGTCGGCGGCCTCCCGCTTCGCGCCAGGCGGTGTGGACAGCGTGGCCGTCGCGCCAGTATATACTTGAGCGATGACTCAAGTGTTTGCCTCCGAGATCGATGGCGACGCCTGCTCGGTCGAGTGCCTCCACCCCGAGGCCATCCGGCCGCTCCTGGGGCGATCGCTGGGGAGGCACGGAGCACATGCCGTCGGAGAGCTCTTCGCAACGCTCGCCGATCCCTCCCGGGCGAGGATCGTCCACCTGCTGGCGATCGCCGAGCAGGAACTCTGCGTGTGCGACATCGCGCTCGTTCTCGGGATGAGCGTGTCCGCGCTATCGCATCAGCTCCGCTTCCTGCGCGAGCGCGGCGCGGTCGGGCGTCGCAAGGCCGGGCGGATCGTCTACTACCGGCTCGTCGACGACCACCTCCGCGACCTCATCCTGGGCGCCGCGACGCACGTCGCCGAAGTCGCCTGATGTCCCCCACCCACGGCTCGGCCGCCGCCGCCAACCGCGGCCGGCTCGTCGCCGTCCTGATCCTGAGCGTGGCGATCCTCGGGGTCGAGGTCATCGGCGGGATCGCGGCCAACAGCCTCGCCCTCCTCGCCGATGCCGGCCACATGCTCACCGACGTGGCGGGCGTCGGGATGGCGCTCCTTGCGATCTGGTTCGCCGGGCGCAGCCCGACGAACGGGCGCACCTACGGCTACCTCCGGCTGGAGATCCTCGCGGCCGTGGCGAACGCCGTTCTCCTGTTCGGCATCGCGACGTTCATCCTCATCGAAGCGTGGCGGCGGTTGTCCGAGCCGCCCGAGATCGCGTCGGGGTTGATGCTCGCGGTCGCGCTCGTCGGACTCGCCGCCAACGCCGTGTCGCTGTTCCTGCTGCGCGACGCTCAGCGCAAGAGCCTGAACATGCGGGGCGCCTATCTCGAAGTGCTCGGCGACTTCGTGGGGTCGGGCGCCGTCATCGTCGCCGCGATCGTCATCGCGGTGACCGGCTGGACGGCTGCGGACGCCGTTGCCTCGGCGCTCATCGGCCTGCTCATCCTGCCCCGCACGTTTGCGCTCCTGCGCGACGCCACCGACGTGCTCCTCGAAGCGACCCCGAAGGGCGTGAACATGGATCACGTCCGCGCGCACATCCTCGACGCCCCTGACGTCGTCGATTGCCATGACCTCCATGCCTGGACGATCACGTCCGGGATGAACGTCGTGTCGGCCCACGTCATCCTCGCGGACGGTGCGGACGCCGCGACGACGCTCGACGCGCTCTGCGCCTGCCTGTCGGACGACTTTGACATCGAGCACTCGACCTTCCAGCTCGAAACGGCGGATCGCCGCCGACTTGAAGAACGGAGCCACGCATGAACCGCCACGTCGAACTCCTGTGGTTCTCGGACTGCCCGAACCACCCGATCGCGCGCCGGCTGCTCGCCGACGCGATCGAGCGGCTCGCGCCAGGCACGACGATCGAGGAGGTCGACGCTTCCGATCCGGACGATGCGGCGTCCCATCGCTTCCCCGGCTCGCCGACGATCCGCGTCGACGGGATCGACATCGAGCCCGGATTCCGGGACCCTGGCGATTACACGCCACGCTGCCGGCTCTACTGGACGACCGCAGGTCTGCGCGGCGTCCCAGACCCTGCCTGGATCGAGGAGGCCCTCGGAGGATGACTTCGGCGGCCACCCTTCGCCCGCACCTCCTTGTCCGCGCCTTGCGCCTCGAGTACCTGACCGTCGGCTGGAACGTGGTCGAGGGAGTCATCGCGATCGCGGCGGCCCTCGCGGCCGGCTCCGTTGCCCTTCTCGGCTTCGGGATCGACTCGTTCGTCGAGTCGGCGTCGGGCTCGGTGCTCATCTGGCGGCTGCTCGCCGAGCGGCGCGCGACCGATGCGGAACGGATCGAGCATGTCGAGCGGCGGGCCCAACGGCTCGTCGCGGCGTCGCTCGCCCTTCTCGCCGCCTACATCGCCTGGGACTCGATCACCTCGCTGGTTGCCGGGGAGCGCCCCGAGCCATCGCTCGTCGGGATCGTCCTGGCCGCCGTGTCGCTCGCGGTCATGTGGTGGCTGGCACGCCAGAAGCGGCGGGTCGGTATCGCGCTCGGGAGCCGGGCGATGACCGCCGACGCGTTCCAGACCGATGCCTGCTTCTGGCTGTCGCTGTTCCTGCTCGTCGGGATCGGTGCGAACGCCCTGTTCGGCCTGTGGTGGGCCGACCCGCTCGCCGCCGCGGGCATGGCGGTCTTCATCGCCCGGGAGGCGGTCGAGGCGTGGCGCGGCGACGATGACGACTGACGGCCACCCGACCACCCGCCGCTCATCGACGGGAAACGCGTCGCGGACCGCCTGGCCGGCGCGAAATGACCGCCGGCAGGCTCGCCGAACGCTCACGGACCCCCGGATTCACCCCCCCCTGGCAACGCAACAAGGCGACCGAGGACCTCGTCGATCTCGGCCTCGGTCGTCATGCGCCCCAGGCTGAGGCGGACGGCACCCATCCCGACGATCGGCGGCACCCCCATCGCCCGCAGCACGGGCGAGAGCTCCACCGAATCGGCGTGGCAGGCGGCTCCGGTCGAGGCGGCGACCCCGTCAATACTCGCAAGGATGTCCGCCCCGACGCGGCCCACGAACGAGACGTTGAGGGTGTTCGGCAGGCGCTCGGTGGGATGGCCGTTGAGGACGACGTCCTCCCCGAAGCGGGCGCGCAGCCCATCCCAGAGCCGGTCGCGGAGGCGCCGGGTCTCGTCGAGCGGGCGGAGGTCGGCGGCGAGCTCGCAGGCCTCGCCGAGGGCGGCGGCGAGGAGGACGCTCTCCGTCCCGGCCCGCCGTCCGGCTTCGTGGCCCGCCCCGTGGATCAGCGGCTCGAGGGCGACGCCCCGCCGGACATAGAGGGCCCCGACGCCCTTGGGCGCGTAGAGCTTGTGCCCCGCGATCGTGAGGAGGTCGACGCCCAGCTCATCCACGCGGACGCGGATCTTGCCGACGGACTGCGCGGCGTCGGCGTGGACGAGCACGCCTTCGCGGTGGGCGATCGCGGCGACCTCGGCGACGGGCTCGACCGTCCCGACCTCGTTGTTCGCGTGCATCACGCTCACCAGGATCGTCCGGGGCGTGATCGCCCGACGGACATCCTCCGGGTCGACCATACCCGTCCGATCGACGGGCACGACGGTCACCCGGGCGCCGAAGCGCTCCAGGAACCGAAGCGGCTCGAGGATCGCCGGGTGTTCGACCGCCGTCGTGATGAGGTGGTCGCCGCGCCCCTTGTGGGCGAAGAAGACGCCCTTCAGGGCGAGGTTGTCGGCCTCGCTCCCGCCGCTCGTGAAGACGATCTCGTCGGGGCTGCTGCCGAGGAGGTCGGCCACCTGGGTGCGGGCGCGGTCGAGGAGCGCGTGCGCCGCCCGGCCGCCCGTGTGGGTCGCGGACGGGTTGGCGAACGGACCGGCGAGCAGGGGGCGCATGACCGCGGCGACCCGCGGGTCGATCGGGGTGCTCGCGTTGTAGTCGAGGT
>CAZVPS010000126.1:0-6357 GCA_964629105.1 uncultured Anaerolineaceae bacterium | reverse complement strand
CTGGGCGGCCGGGCCGACGGTGATGTTGAACGTGGCGCTCGTCGCAGAGGTGAGCCCCGTCGAGGACGCGGTGAGCGTGTAGCCCGTGCCGGCCTTGTCGATCTTGCAGCCGGCGAAGGTGGCCACGCCAGCGACGGCCGCGAGCGGGTTCGTTGTGCACGTGAGCGTGCCGCCGGACGGGTTCGTCCCGATCGCGAGGGTGACCGAGGCGGTGCTCGTGGTGACGGTGTTGCCGAACTGGTCCTGGACCCTGACGACGGGCTGGGTCGCCCAGGCGATGCCGCCGGTCCCGCCACCCGGCTGCACCGTGAAGGCGACCTTGTTGGCCGCGCCGGCGACCTCGGTGAGCGTCCCGTAGTTCGTGGCGCCGGCCGGTCCTGTGGTCCCAGTGTTCGTGATGTTGCCGCTCGAGAGCGCCGCGCCGTTTGTCGTCGGGCGGACCTGGAGACCCGAGTAGGCGAAACTGCAGACGGCCGTGCCGGAGCTGATCGTGATCGTGGCGGTTGTCGCCGTGTAGGTGATCGCGGTGGCCGTGCAGCTTGTGCCGGTGGGGGTCACCGTCCCGACGGCCGAGTTGTACTCGAAGCCCGCAGGCAGCGTCAGCACGATCGTGCCGTTGACCAGGTCGCCATCGACCCCTTCGGCGATCGTCGGGCCGGTCAGCGAGGTCCAGGTGCCGTTCCCTGGCGGAGTGGCCGAGGGTGATCGGGTGTCCGCGGAGATCGCCCCGCCGCCGGTCGCTGCCGTCACGGTGACGGCGGCCAGGGCGACGTTCGCCAGCGGGAAGAGCCCAGCGACGAGCAACGCCGTCGCCAAGACGGCAGAGATGCGGTGGCGCGGCGTGATGATCCGGGGCAGTCCTTGCATCGGTCGAGTCCTCGAGTTGTCTGGGTTCGTGGAGAGAACGCATCCAGCGATCAAATCGACGAGCCGCGTTCACACAGCCCATCAAGCCGAGGTTGACCCGAAGCGCCGGGCGGAGTCTATAGAACGACAGTCATAGAGATCGGCCCGGACGTTCCTCCGAAAGTCCTTGGCCGCGTGACGATCACGACCGGCGAGATTCGTGAGGGAGCCCGCCCGGTCGACCCGGACGGGCTCGCCCACCCTCAGCTCGCGGTGTCGGCAGGCATGCTCACCTCACGCTGTAGAGCTCGAGCGGGCCCCAGACGCTGTTGGCGTTGTACGGCGTCGGGTTGGCGATCGAGCGGACGTACCACTCGCCCCGCGTCGAGAACTTCCACGTCATCGAGGCCTGGCCGGCCGCGTTGATGTAGTACTCGCGCCTGGTGAAGTACAGCCACACCCCGGACACCTTCCGGTAGATGCTGAAGGTCACCTTCGCCGGTGGTAGCTCCGGCCGGGCCGGACGGACGGTCGTGACGAACGTCACGGTCGTGTTGCGCGACACGATCTTCGTGGCACCACTGTTGGTCGGGCGCAGGATCGCGATCTGCCGGACGACGACGCGAACCGTGTTGCTCACGCCGGCCTGCAGGTCCGGTGCGCCAGCGAAGTTCACCCGGTAGTAGAGGTTCGTGGCCGGACGATACGGGTAGGTGGCGTTCCCGATCGAATCGGTCGTGAGGGTCGCGATCGTCGTCCAGGAGACGCCATCCCGAGCGCCCTGAAGCTGGAACGACTTGCCTGCCCCGTTCGTCCCGAAATGGACCGACAGACTCACGCCGCTACCCCAGGTGATCGTGCTCGCCGTGGAGCTCAGCGTGATCTCGGCCTGCGGCGCACTGACGTTGAACGCGGTCGATGTCGCGGCCGTCAGTCCAGACGCGGTGGCGACGAGCGTGTAGCCGGTTCCGGTCTTGTCGATCTTGCAGCCGGCGAACGTCGCCACACCGGCAACGGCGGCCTTCGAGTTGCCGCCTGTGCAGGTCAGCGTTCCGCCGCCTGGGTTGGTGCCGATCGACAGCGTGATCGTGGCCGTGCTGTTCGCTCCGGTCGTCACAGTGTTCCCGCCCGCGTCCTGGACGGCGACGACCGGCTGCGTCGCGAACGGTTGGGTCACGGTTGCATTGTTGGGTTGGGTCGTGAATCCGAGCTTCGTCGCCGTTCCGACGGTGACGGTCAGCGACTGCGTCGCCGACGTCAGGCCGGGCGCGCTCGCCATGAGCGTGTACGTCCCAGCCTTGTCGATCTTGCAGCCCGCAAACGTGGCGTCGCCGTTCACGACCGTGAGCGGGTTCGTCGTGCAGGTGAGAGCCGCGCCGGCCGGACCACCGGAGATCGACAGCGTGACCTGGGTGACCTGATCGTGGATCGAGGTGTTGGCGCTCCCGGCGCGCACGGCCACGACCGGCTGAGTCGTGAAGTTCGTGCCACCGACGGCGCCGGCCGCTTGCGTCGTGTTGACGAGCCGGTCCGAGACGTCGAACTGCCCACTCGCCGCGTCCGTCAGCGCGCCCCCGTCATTTGCCGTGAGCGTGTAGCCGACGCCGACGTTGTTGATCCGACAGGCGCTAAACGACGCGACGCCGTTCGTCGTCGTCAGCGGATTCGTCGTGCATGTGAGGGCCGTCCCGCCGCCGCCCGGGTTGGCGCCGATCGCCAGCGTCACGCTCGCGGAGGACGTCGTCACCGTGTTGTCGAAGGCGTCCTGGATCGCGACGACGGGCTGGACGGCGAACGAACCGCTCGGGGTCCCGCGGGCGGGCTGGGTCGTGAACACGAGCTTCGTCGGGGTGCCCGGGTTGACCGTGATCCCCGTGCTGTCGACGGCCGCGCTTCCGGTCGTCGCTCGGAGGACGTATGGGTTGCCGACCGGGCTCGACTTGTTGATGCTGCAGCCCGCGAAGGTCGCCAGACCGCTGCCGTTCGTCGCGACCGGGTTCGCTGTGCCCCACCCCCCACGAGGGCCGCGCGCCACCCCACGTGCGAAGGGGGCCCCCACCGTGTCGGCGGGGGCCCCGTCGGGCTGACGCGAACTCAGCGCCTCGCCACACAGGAAGGGGCCCCGCCGAGTCGACGGGGGCCCTTCGGTCAGCGCTGAAGCAGCGCCGCCGTCACAGCACGCGGAAGACCTCGCGCTGCGAGAAACGGCTGACGGCGTTGTACGGCGTCCGGTCCGCGAAGGAGCGGACGTACCAGAGGCCACCCACGCCGAAGCGGAAGGTGGTCCGGGCCACGCCGACCGCGTCCGTCGCGACGTGCCGCTCGTACCGGAGGACCCAGTCCCCGCCCACGTTCCGGTAGAAGCGGAACGTCACGCGGGACGGCTGGAGGTCCGGGCGCAGCGGCCGGACAGTGGAGCGGAACGTGATGGTCCGCCCCCTGGCGATCGTCATCACGCCCGTGTGGGTCGGGTTGAGGGTCACGGTCTGGCGGACGCCGACCAGGACCACGTTGCTGTTCGCGGCCGAGAGGTCCGGAGCTCCGGCGAACCGGACCCGGTAGTAGCTCGTGGGGGTCGGCTGGTAGGTGAACGCCGCCGCGCCGCTCGCGTTGGTCATGAGCGTTGCGATGGGCGTCCACGGGACGCCGACGCTGGCGCGCTCCAGCACGAAGGTGCGGTTGGCACCGTTCGCGCCGAAGAAGACGTTGAAGCCGGCGGACTGGCCGTACGTCACCATCCCCGTCGAGCGGACGAGCGAGATCACCGCTGCCGGGGCCGTGACGTTGAACGCATTGGAGGTGGCCGAGGTCAGGCCGGTCGAGGTTGCGACCAGCGTGTAGCCGACCCCGGCGTTGTTGATCGAGCAGCCGGTGAAGGTGGCGACCCCCGCCACGGCTGCCCTGGTGAGGCCGCCGGTGCAGGTGAGCGTCCCGGCACCCGGGTTGGTGCCCATGGCCAGGGTGACGGAGGCGGTGGACGACGCGCCGGTGGTGATGACGTTGCTGCCGGCGTCGGTGATCGAGACGGCGGGCGCCGCCGCGAAGACCACGCCGACGTTCACGGCAGCCGGCTGGACGGTGAAGAGAACCTTGTTCGCGGGGCCGGCGACCACCGGGAACGACAGGCTCTCGGCGCTGGTGAGCGATGTGGCCGTCGCGACCAGGCGGTACTGGTTGTTCGTGGGGCTGCTCTTATCGATCGAGCAGCCGGCGAAGGCGGCGACGCCGTTGACGGCCGTCCGGGTGAGGCCGTTGGTGCAGGTCAGGACGGCGCCGCCGGCGCCCGTGCCGGACTGGATCGCGAGCGTCACGACCGTGCCGTTGTCATTCACGGCGGCAGCGGACGCGCCGGCCCGCACCGTGACCTGCGGCTGGGTGGTGAAGGCGACGCCGCCCACCGCGCCGGACGGCTGCACCGTGAAGGCGAGACGGTCGGCGACGTCGAAGAGGCTGCTGTCGGCCGCCGTGTAGCCGGTCAGCGACGCCGTGAGGCGGAACTCGACGCCGACGCGGTCGATGCGGCATCCGCTGAAGGAGGCGAGGCCGGCATTGACCTGCCGGGGGTTCGAGGTGCAGAAGAGGATGGCGCCGGCCGACCCGGTCCCGCTCTTGATCGTGAGCGTGATGCCGGGCGTATGGGAGAAGCCGGGGACCGTGTTGCCCTCAGCATCCTGGACCGCGACCTGCGGCTGGGCCGCGAAGTTGAGGCCCGGGATGCCGCGCGCCGGCTGGGTCACGAAGCCCAGCTTGTTCGCGGCACCGACATCGATCTGGATGACGTTCGAGTCAACGGGCGTCGCACCGGCGGTGGTGGCGCGGAGCTGGTAGCCCGTCCCCGCCTTGCGGATCTTGCAGCCCGTGAAGGCCGCGAGCCCGGCAGTGTCGGTGTTGACCGTAGTGGCGGCACATTCGAGGACGGCCCCGACTGTACCCGTGCCGGCGCGGATTGCCAGCGCGACGTCGTCGTTGTCGCGCGGATTCGCGAACCGGTCCTTCGAGGTGACCTGCGGCTGGTTGGGCGCAAAGGCAACGCCCGCCACCGCAGGCGTGCTCGGCTGCTGGGTGAACGTGAGGATCGGTGCCCCGGGCACCATCGTCAGCGTGCCCGCCGCACCGGTGATGGCTCCACTCAGGGCCAGCGCGCCGGTGTTCGGGGTGACGCCCGTGGTGGGCCGGACCTGAATCCCGGAGAACGTCAGCCGACAGCGATCGGGGCCGGTCGTGGCGGTCCCGCCCAGCGTCGTCGTGATCGTGGTCGCCGTCACGACCGGCGCCGTCGCCGTGAGGGCGCATGCTCCCGCGGAGGCCGTGAACGCCGCGCCGACCGCCCCGCCGAGGGCCCCGGTCCGGAACTCGTAGCTGCCAGTCAGCGTGAGCGTGAGGGCACCGGTGGTGATATCACCGAAGTTGCCCTCGGTGGCGACCGGCCCGCCCAGGGACATCCACGTCGCCGTTCCGGTCGGGGCGGGACCCGTGTCGGCGGAGATCGCGCCTCCGCCGGTCACCGGCGTGACGCCGGTCGCGGCGAGCACCGAGCCCGCCATGGGGAAGAGGCCCACCAGGAGGCCCCCGGCCACCGCCAGGACGGCGAGGCGCGCGCGCAGATGTTCCTGAGGTCTGTTCATGACCACCTCCATTTTCCTTGGACGCCCCGAGGCCGTGGCGGGTTCCCGACCGCCGGTTTGGGTCAGTATGAGCGCATCCGTTCACCGCGCCCTTACGTCCGGACATGATGGTGGCGGGACACTCGGGCCGGGCCAGTGCCAGATGACCCGGCGACCGCGCGCTGGCCCGTAAACCCACTACCGCCCGATCGACCAGCGCACCCACGGGCTGAGCCCGGCCGCGTAGTCCGCGGTCGACGCGGCGATCGCCCGCCAGCGGTAGAGGCCGCTCCCCGACGGCGCCCAGGTGACGCTCGTGCGCCCGGTAACGTCCGTGTGCCGGTTGAGCGTCCCGACGAGCCGCCATGAGCGTGAGACCGCGCTCCAGCGTTCCAGGCGGAAGGTGACGCCAACGCCGCTGGGGAAGGGGCTCACAGAGGCGACGATCGAGATGCGGGCGCCGACGCGCCCGGCATGCACGACCGACGACGACCAGTTGAGTCGTACCGCGCGCCGCACCGAGACAACCGCCCTCACGCTGCCGGCCCCGAAGCCGCCGGTGGCGGGCACGCGGAGGCGGTACTCAGTGGTGGACGACGGCGTCACGCGGGTGGAGAAGCTCCCGTCGGCGGCGACGGGCACGGTCCCGAGGGTCACGGTCTCCAGGGCGCCGGCCGGGCGCGCCTCGAGGCTCAGCGACGCGACCCCGGTCGGGGCCGTCAATCGTCCGGTGAGCAGCGCCGTGGCGCCGCGATCGACGAGGGACGGCTTCGCCTGCAGCGTGATCTCCGGCGCGGGCCGATCCGTGGCGACCCAGGAGCCCATGGATGCGACGAGGTTGCCGGCGACGTCGCGGACCGTGCCCACGGTCAGCACGTACGCGGCGCCCGCGACAAGGTCCACCGAT
>CAZVPS010000125.1:0-6358 GCA_964629105.1 uncultured Anaerolineaceae bacterium | reverse complement strand
GGGGGGGGCGGCGGCGGGTTGGGCGGCGGGTTCGGCCGCCGGCTCGGCCCCCGCCGTGACCGGTCCGCGCCGCTCTCCCCACGCCACCCGCGGACGCGGGTCGGTGGCGTCCGAGGCGCCCGTGAACGTGGTTCCCGGGGTCAGGGCGGCCTGCGTGGGCGGGGCGTCGCCCTCGGGCACGGCGCCCTCGGCCGCGGCCGCCCCGCGGATGGCGAGGGTGTCGCCGTCGACGGTCGCCAGGGCGCCAAGCGGAGCCCGGCAGCCGCCGCCGCTGGCCCGGAGGAAGGCCCGCTCGGCCTCCACGGCCGCCCGCGTGGGGGGGTCGTCCAGCCGGGCGACGAGCGGGCGCGTGATCGGGTCGCCGGCGCGCACTTCGACCGCCAGCGCGCCCTGCCCCGGCGCCGGCAGCGCCACGTCGGCCGGGAGCACCTCGCTGATCCGGTCGGCCAGGCCCAGCCGCCGCAGGCCGGCAACCGCGAGGACGAGGGCGTCGGCCTCGCCCGCGGCGAGCTTGCGGAGGCGCGTGTCGACGTTGCCGTGGAGGGGCCGGGTCCGAAGGTCCGGGCGGCGCGCCCGGAGGAAGGCGACGCGGCGCGGGCTGTCGGTGCCGACCACGGCGCCGGCGGGAAGGGTGGCCAGGGTGCGCCCCGAGTCGCGACACACGAGCGCGTCGCGGGGGTCCTCGCGGGGCGGGTACGCCGCGATCGCGAGGCGGGGGTCCCCGGCGGTGGGGACGTCCTTCGCGCTGTGGACGGCCACGTCGATCCGGCCGTCGAGGAGCGCCGCCTCGAGGGCCATGACGAAGGCGCCCTCGCCCCAGACCGTGTTCGGGGGCCGGTCGTCGCCGGTCGTGCGGATCACCACGAGCTCGACGGAGGCGCCCAGTGCCCGGAGGTCGTCGGCGATCATCCCTGATTGGGCGAGCGCGAGGGCGCTGCCGCGGGTCCCCAGGCGCAGCGACGGGTTGCCGGTCGGCGTCACGGCTCAGACGCCGAACAGGTCGCGCGCGGCCCGCTCCAGCGAGCCGGCGTCGTCATCGTGGAGGGCCGTCAGCGGGGCGTGGAGGAGGGCCACGATCAGCCGGTGGCTCATCTGCTCCACGACCGCCCGCTCGTCCTCGGTGAGGTCGGGCAGGCGGTGGAGGAGCCAGTCGACCTCCGACCGGCGGAGCGTCTCGGCGCCGTCGGCCACCGCCTGGATCACCGGCACGACGTCGCGGGCGCGCAGCCACTGGCAGTACTCGCGTCCCGTCTCGGAAACGAGCCCCTCGAGGCGGCGGCGCAGCCGGTCCTGGGGCTCGAACTCGGGGGCCACGGTCAGGTCGTCGACGGAGGTGAAGCGCGGCCCGAGGGCGGCCTGGAGGTCCTCCGGGACCGAGGGCGGCGACGAGAGGTCC
Organism: uncultured Anaerolineaceae bacterium; assembly: GCA_964629105.1. GTDB lineage: Bacteria > Chloroflexota > Limnocylindria > Limnocylindrales > CSP1-4 > CTSoil-043. Next base: position 4,962 of record CAZVPS010000125.1, on the reverse strand, counting down.
ACGACCTCCGTCGAGGAGGCCGCCAGCGCGGCGGCGTCGACCGCGCCCGGCCGCCACGGCCCAGCGAGGGCGACGATCGCGCCGGCGAGCGGGGGAAGGACGCCATCGACGGCGAACGGGATGGCCCGGCCGCCGACCTCGGCGGCCAGCGTCGCGGCCCGCTCGTGGGTCCGGTTCGTGATCACGACCCGCGCCCCGCGCCGGTGCGCCGCAAAGGCCGCCAGGCGCCCCATCCGGCCGACGCCGGCGACGAGGACGGTGCGCCCTGCGAGGGGGCCCGCCGTCCGCGCGATCCGGTCGAGCGCGACGTCGGCCAGCGAGCGCGGCGACCCGTCGAACCAGGTGTGGGCCCGGCGGCCGGCCCGGAGGGCGGCCTGGAAGAGCCGGTCGAGGACAGGATCGAGCGGTGCGCCGGCGTGGCGCTCCGCGAGGCAGGTCCGGACCTGGTGGAGGATCTGGTCCTCGCCGAAGACGACGCTATCGAGGCCGCAGGCGACGGAGATCAGGTGGCGGACCGCTTCGACGTCGGTGAGCCGCACGGCGCCGGCCGGGAGGGGCGGCAGGGCGGGCATGTCGGCCGTGCCCGGCGCGACGTAGACCTCCACGCGATGGCAGGTGTGGATGACGATGACCCGCGCGTCGAACGGGAGGGCCGCGAGCGCCTCGGCGAAGGCCTCGCGGGCGAGGCTCGGGACGGTCCGCGCGTGAAGGACGACGGCCGCGACCGTCGGTTGGCCGATCGCCTGGCCCGGGAAGGCGGCCGCGCGGGCCGCCGACTCGACCGTCATCGGCCGGGTTCCTCGACGCCCCTGCGTGCGCTGCGGGTTCGTCCGGTGCGCGGCGTCATGGCCTGCTCGAACCCTTCGAGCGTCGCGTCGAGCAGGCGATCGATGGCGACCGTGACGGCCTCCAGCAGGTCGGTGGCCCCGATGGCGTCGAAGCCCTGGCGGCGGGCCGTGCCCGCCATCTCCCGGACGAAGGGCATCCGGAATCGGACGAACGTGGCGACGGTCTCGCGCATCGTGGCTCCCAGGCCGCCGGCGATCCGCCCGTAGGCCGCCGCGGCGATCAGCCCCTCGGCGAGCGCGGCGTCGCGATCCTGGTCGCTGCCCGCCCCAAGGTACCTCAGGATCGAGGTGGTGATGACGCGTCCGTGGGCACGGAGCGGCTCGCGGGCGCCGGTCGGGACGCCGTCGAGGAACGCTGGGGGCGCGCCGCCGGTGCGCAGCGACTGGCGGTACGCCCGGCTGATCTGGTGCGCGGTCGCCCGTGTCGCGATCGCGGTCGCGATTCCCACGGGCCGGGGGAGCAGTGCCTCGACCGAGGAGCGCGCGAACCGGCGGTGTCCGCCCTGCGTCGTGAAGGACGCGAGCCGCCCCTCCGCCGCCCAGCGGCGCAGCGTCGCGGTGGAGATGCCCAGGATGGCGCTGGCCTCGCCCCCGGACAGCCAGTGGGCCGTGGCCGGGACGCCGTGGACGTCATTCACCGGGGTTCCACCCATGCGCTCCCCGCGCCCGTCGATACGCGCAACTCGCTCATTCCGCTCGCTTTCTGACCAGCCGATCCCGGTGGCCTCCGCGAGAGAGTCTGGGGGCGGCGCGGGCTGGCTTCCATCGATCGGCACGCACAATCACACCACGTCGGCCGTCCATCGAGCGGCATGGAGCCCCGACCTGGCCAGATCGATCGATACATCCGGGATGAGCGATTCGAGCGATCCCATCGAGCGCCGACCTCCTGCTCGATCGTGTCCATCGGGGAAGGCACGGAGCTGGCGCCGCGACATCGGAGCTCGCCGCGGACGCCAGACCTCGGCATGCCCGCGGATCATAGGGCATAATTGGATATCTGCATGGAGAAATGATGAGGTTCGACGAGACGCCCGTCGCGAGGGCCGCGACCGCATGGGTCAGCCTCGGCGAGGCAAGTCGCATGCTCGGCGTCGCGCCCGGAACGCTCCGGCGCTGGGCGGACGACGGCCGCGTGCCCGTCTTCACGACGCCGGGTGGCCATCGCCGGTTCTCGCGCACCACGATCAGCGCCCTGCTTCCCGCCTCGCGGACTCGGCGCCCGACCCTCGCCCGGCTCGGCGCCTCCCCCGAGCGCATGGCCCGGGCCTATCGGAGGCGCCGTCCGCCCGGGGAGATGCCCGTTCGCCCGTGGGTCGCGGGGCTTCCGGAGGAGACCCGCGACACCTTCCGGGCACGCGGGCGCGACCTCGTCCGCCTGCTCCTGGAGCACCTGGACGCTCCCGACGCCGACTCCGCCGCCGCCAGGCTCCGCGAGGCCTCCCAGCTCGCAGCAGCCTACGGTCGCGAGTCCGCCGCGCTCGGGGCATCGCTGAGCGAGACGGTGGAGCGCTTCCTCTGGTTCCGCAACCCGTTCGTCGCCGAGCTCGGGGCGCTCTCCCGGAAGCGCGGCCTGGACACGCGCGAGGCCACCGCGCTCCTCGCCGGCGCGGAGACCGCGACGGATCGCCTCCTCGTCGCGATGATGACCGGCCACACGATCGAGACCGGCGCTCGCAGGGACCGCGGGTGAGCGCCCGCTACGTCCGGGCGCTCGCCTTCGGCCTGGACCCCGCGTGGCGGCGGCTCGACGAGGCGCGCCGCCGGAGCACCGCCGACGCGTTCGTGTCGGCGCTTGCCCCGGGCGATGGCGTGGTGACGGAGACGTACTCGCTCATCGGCCTGAAGCCCGGCATCGACCTGCTGGTCTGGCAGATGGCTCCGTCGATCGACCGTCTCGAGGAGGAGGCCGCCCGGGTTCTCCGCTCCGGGCTGGGGTCGTGGCTCACCGTCCGCGAGGCCTTCACGGGCCTCGTCGGCGACTCGCAGTACGTCGCCCGTCCCACGAGCCAGGAGCAGTCCCTGTTCGAAGGCGAGCGCTCGCGGTACCTCGTGGTGTACCCGTTCACGAAGACGACGGAGTGGTACCTGCTCCCGCGCGAGATCCGCCAGGGCTCGATGAACGAGCACATGCGCGTGGGCGATGCCTACCCCCAGGTTCGGCAGCTCCTCGCCTATTCGTTCGGCCTGGACGACCAGGACTTCCTCGTCGCCTACGAGACGGACGACCTGGCCGCCTTCTCCGCCCTCGTCCGGGACCTGCGCGCGACCGAGGGGCGCCGCTCGACGGTGCGCGACACGCCGATCCTGCTGGGCGTGCACCGGCCCGCCCGTGAGATCGTCGAGCTGCTCGGGGCCCCTGTCGCCGAACGCGACTGATCGGCCCACAGCACGGCCCCCGTCCGGGTCCCGCCGATATGCCCGCCCCTGCCGGTCGGCAGGGTCTGAATCGGGCCAAAGGTCACTGTCCCGCGCGGGACCGCGCCGTCCACCCTCGCAGGGTGGGGCGGCGTACCCGCCGCACGGTCGGGCTGGAGGAGGCTACGTGACGCTGCCGCGCGAGACGCCGCGCGAGAATCCGCGCGAGACGCCGCGGTGGGACCGCCTGGGCCCGGCCGCGGCCGCCCGGCTGGAGGAGGCCGCCTTCGGGATCCTCGCGCGGACCGGGGTGGAGATCCCGGTCCCGGAGGCGCTCGACCTCCTGCGCGACGCCGGCGCCTCCGTGGACGGGTCGCGTGCCCGCATCCCCGAACGTCTCGTGCTGCAGGCGCTCGAGACGGCGCCCAAGGAGGTCGTCCTCCACGATCGCGCGGGTCGGCCCACCCTCCGCCTCGCCGGCCGGAACCACTTCTTCGGGACCGGCTCGGACTGCCTGAACGTCCTCGACCACCGGACCGGCGAGCGCCGCCGGGCCACGACCGCCGACCTCCGCGAGGGCCTGGCCCTGGCGGACGCCCTCCCGAACATCGACTTCGTCATGTCGATGTTCCTCCCGGCGGACGTGGACCAGACCCTGGCCGACCGGTACCAGGCGGCGGAGCTGCTGGCCCGCACGCGCAAGCCGATCGTGCTCGTGACGTACGACCTCGCCGGCATGCTCGACGGCCTGGAGATGGCCGAGATCGTGGCCGGCGGCCGCGCGGCCCACGCGGAGCGGCCCCAGCTGGGTGTCTACATCAACGTCACCCGCGGCCTCCTCTTCAACGAGGATTCGGTCCGCAAGCTCCTCGTCTGCGCCGAGCGAGGCGTCCCTGCCCTCTGGATCCCGGTCACCTCGGGCGGGACGACCGGCCCCATCACCCTCGCCGGCACGATCGCCATCAACACGGCCGGGATCCTGGCCGGCGTCGTGATCGCGCAGCTGGCCCGCGAGGGCGCCCCCGTCGTCGTGCCGGCCTTCGGCGGCGATTCGCTCGACCTGCGAACGATGGTCGACCCATATGCCGGGCCCGAGCCGAAGGGCGTCGCGGCCTCCCTGGCCCACCGCTGGGGCCTCCCCATGTTCAGCCTCGGCGCGGGGAGCGATTCGAAGACAGTCGACGAGCAGTCCGCGGCCGAGGCGGGCATGACGATGCTCGCCGACGCCCTCGCCGGCGGGCACCTCATCCACGACTGCGGGTACCTCGAGTCGGGCCTCACCGGCTCGCTCGTCCAGCTCGCGATCTGCGACGAGCTGGCCGGCTGGATCAACGCCCTCGTCCGCCCCGTCGACGTTTCCGACGAGGCCCTGGCCCTCGACCTCGTCGACGCGCACGGCGTCGACGGCTCCTACCTCGAGACCGACCACACCTTCACCCATTACCGCGAACGCTGGTACCCGACGCTCATTGACCGACGGGGATACGAGGCGTGGCGCGCCGGCGGCGCGACGACCATGGCCCAACGGGCCGCGGATCGCGTGGAGGAGCTGCTGGCGAGCGACGCCCCGACCCCGCTCCCCCCCGACGTCGAGGGCGCGGTTCGCGCCGTCGTCGAGCGCGTCCAGGCTGCCGCCGGCCTCTGACGGTCCGCGGCGCCCAACCCGCCGGTCCCCATCCGGGGCCCGCCCCTTCCCCCCCCCCCCCCCCCCCCCCCCCCCCCCCCCCCCCCCCCCCCCCCCGGGGCCCCCCCCCCC
>CAZVPS010000124.1:0-6388 GCA_964629105.1 uncultured Anaerolineaceae bacterium | reverse complement strand
CGTGGTGATCCGGCCCGTCGTCTCGGCCATGCCGGGCGGCACGACGCTGCGCGTGGAGCTGCTGGCCGAGCGGCGCGGGGCGGAGCTCCGGGCCGAGGTGACCGCCGAGATGGAGAGCGTCCGCGTGCGGGTCTGGGAGGATGGCGTGGAGGCGCTCGACTGGCTCTTCCACGCCGCGCGGCGCACAGACGCGGACCTCCTCACCGAGGCGATCGAGGCCGGTGGGCGGGATCCGGTCGCCGAGGGCTCCCTCGCGATGGCGGCGCGGCTCGCCGGGCCCGCGCAGGCCGGGACGGGAGCGTGAAAACCCGCTCTGCGACGGGGGCTGGCGAGCCGGCGATCCTGGTCCGGCCGGACGCCGTGACGGCGGCCGTCGCCGTGGCCGAGGCGCTCGTCGACGCGCTGGCGGCCGGCGCCGTCGCCCGCGGGCGGGCCGACTTCGCGTCCACTGGGGGCTCGACGCCGGCGGTCGTCTACCGCGCCCTCCTGGCCGAGCCGCTCCGCTCGCTCGTCCCGTGGAGCGCGCTCCACCTGTGGGTCGGCGACGACCGTTTCGTGCCCCGCGGCGACCCCGACAGCAACCTCGGGGCGATCGACCGCGTGCTGCTCCCCGGCGACCCGCGCCGCGGGCTTGCCCCGGCGCCGCTCGATCCCGCGCACGTCCACCCGTGGCCGATCGACGCGGCACTCGCCGCCGGCGAGAGCCCGGCCGCGTGCGCCGCCCGGTTCGAGACGACCCTGCGCTCGGAGCTGGCTGCCGATGCGGAGGACCGCCCGGTCTTCGACGCGATCCTCGTCGGCGTCGGGCCCGACGGCCACGTCCTCTCGGTCTTCCCGGGCAGCGCCGCCTTCGACGCGCCCGGCTGGACCACGTGGGCCCCGGCCCCGACGCACATCGAACCGCACCTGGACCGCGTGACCTTGGCGCCCGTTGCGCTCGACGCGACGCCCGGGCTCGTGGTCGCCGCGTTCGGCGCCGTGAAGGCGGCCGTCGTCGCGGAGCTGCTGCGGCCGAGCCGCGCCGGGCCGGACCGCGATGAGCGGCGGCTTCCCGCGCTGCGGGCGCGGCGGGCCGGGGCCCCCTGGGTCCTCGACGCGGCGGCGGCCGCGGGGCTGCCTCAGGGCGATCGGCGTCGCCCGAGCCGGACGCGCGGTACGATGCGCACCCCGTCAGCTCCGCCCGGATCCCCCGCACCTCGAGGATAGCGTCACGATGACCGACCAGCCCGCGAAGCCCACGAATCCGACCCCAGATCCCGTGACGCCGCTCCCGGCCGACCCCGTCGACGACCGGCCATACTCCCCCGGCCTGGAGGGCGTAGTGGCGGCCGAGACCGAGCTGGGTCTCGTCGACGGCGCGAACGGCCGCCTCATGTACCGCGGCTACCGGATCGGCGACCTCGTCGCCCACGGCACGTTCGCCTCGGTCGCCAACCTGCTGTGGACGGGGACCTGGGATCCAGGGGCCCGGCTCACGGCAGGCCCGGTCCCGCGGGCCGTCTTGTCGGCGTTGTGCGCTCTGCCGCGCACCACGAAGCCGATGGACGCGCTGCGCACCGCGGTCTCCGTGTGGGGCACCACGCAGAGCCTGGACTGGCCGCCCACCGAGGTGCAGGCCCGTGCCCTCACCGAGTTTTCACCCTCGGCGCTCGCCGCCTTCATCCGGCTGCGCGACGACCTCGATCCGATCGATCCCGACCCGGGGCTCGACCTTGTCTCGAGCTTCCTCTACCAGCTGAACGGCGAACGGCCGGACCGGGCCACGGCCCGCGCACTCGACGCCTACTTCATCGTGGGCGCCGAGCACGGCCTCAACGCCTCGACCTTCGCCGCGCGCGTGATCACCTCGACGAAGTCCGACATCGCGTCGGCCGTCGTCGGCGCGATCGGGGCCATGAAGGGCCCGCTCCACGGCGGCGCCCCATCCGAGGTGGTGGAGCAGATCCACACGATCGGCTCCGCCGACCGTGCGGAGTCGTGGGTCCGCGACGCCCTCGCCCGGGGCGAACGGCTGATGGGCTTCGGCCATCGCGTCTACCGCGCCTACGATCCCCGGGCCGCCGCGCTCCGCACGGTCGTCGAGGCGATGCCGACGAGGCCGACCTGGCTGGAGCTGGCGATCAAGGTCGAGGACGTGGCCCTCAGGGTCCTCGAGGAGAAGTACCCCGACCGGCCGCTGAAGACGAACGTCGAGTTCTACGCAGCTGCCGTCCTGCAGGGCGTGGGCCTGACGCCGGACGTCTTCCCGGCCACCTTCGCCCTCGCCCGGCACGCCGGTTGGACGGCCCACGTGCTCGAGCAGGCGTCGGCGAATCGCCTGATCCGGCCGGACGCGCGCTACATCGGCGCCGAGGAGCGCGACCTCCCGACGCAGTAGCCGACAGGTCAGGCCGCCCGAGCCGCCCGCCGGAGCGAGGCCACGACCGCGACCCCGCCGACGAGGAAGACGACGCCGGCGGCCGTGAACGGGGCGCCGATCCCACCAATGCCCGCCGCGACCGCCCCGATCGTGGGCCCGATGATGCCGGCGAGGTAGAGGGGCAGGAGCACGAGGTTGAGGGTGGCCGAGCGGCGCTCCGGGGCCACCTCCACCGCGACGAGCCCGAAGACCATCGCCTGGGTCGAGGCCTGGAGCGCACCGTAGACGACGGCGACACCGGCGAGCGCGGCGACCGCCGGGGCGAGAGGCATGAGGAGGAGCATCGTCCCGGCACCGAGGAGCGAGCCAGCCAGCACGCGCCGGAAGCCGATCCGGTCACCCAGCGGCCCCGCCATCGGCGAGATGAGGGCTCCGACGAGCGCGGCGGTCCCGGCAACGACTCCGATCGCCGAGGCGAGGTTCGGGGCGCCTCCGTTCACGTCCTCCACGAGGAGGGGGATGTACGGGCGGCTCATCTGGTTGGCCAGGATGGAGACGCCGAAGATCGCGAAGATGCGGCGCACGGCCGGATCCGCGAAGACGCCGACGATCGCCCGGCGCGCGAGGGAGAGCGCGCTGCCCTCCGGGATGACCGCCGGCCGGATCTCCCGGGACCCCGCGAGGAGCAGCACGATCGCCGCGAGCGAGAGCGCGGAGCCGAGCCAGAAGACCGCCACGAGCGGCAAGCGCAGGCCGTCGACGATCAGGGCGCCAAGGACGGGCCCGATGGCGAACCCGAGCGGCCCGGTGGCCCCGAAGAGCGCGGTGACGGTCCCGACGCGGTGGCGAGGCGTCACGTCGCGCAGCGCGGCGAGCATCACGCCCGTGTTGCCCAGCTGGAGCCCGACGAGGAGGAGACTCGCGGCGAGCTGCCACGGCTCGGCGGCCAGGGCGACCCCGGCGAAGACGACGGCCTCCACGACGGCGCTCCGGACGATGACCGCGCGGCGGCTGTACTTGTCGGCCCAGACGCCCCAGAAGGGGACGAGGATGATCCCGAAGACGAAGATCAGGCTCGTGAAGAGCCCCGTGAACGTGGGGATCTGCGCCTCCGGCAGGCCGACCTCGCGGAGCCGCAGGGGCAGGAAGGCGAACACCTGGGCGATTCCGAGGGCCTCGATCGTCGAGACGATCCCGTAGACGACGAGGAGCGAGCGCCACCCCTGGGCCGGGTGGTCGGCGGGCGCGGGGGCCTGGGCGCCGGGCGCGATGTTCGGCCCTGCGGGCTCGGGGATCACCGGCGGAGTCTACCGGCGCGGTGTGGGCCCGCGCGGCACGCGGGGCACCGGCGCTCGGCACCGCCGCGCCCGGCGTGGCAGGATCCCGGGGTGACCCAGCAGCCCTCCGCCGCGTCCCCGCCCCGCCGCCTCCGCGTCCGGCGCGCCATCCGGGCGGACCTCCCGGTGATCCTCGACCTGCGCCTCGCCTTCGACCGCGAGCTCCTCGGCGGCGACCTGCCGCCCGATCGCGTCGGGCCGCACCGCTCCCAGGTGGCCGACTACCTGGCGACCCACATCGACGGCGACGTCTACCGCGTCTGGGTGGCCGAGGACGGCGGGCGGATCGTCGCAATGGGCGGCCTGGTGCTCGTCGATCGGCCGCCGCACCCGCGCTCGCGGCGGACCGGCGAGGGCTTCATCGTCAACGTCTACACGCTGCCGCGCTGGCGCGGCCGCGGCGTGGGACAGGCGGTCATGGACGCGCTCGTCGCCGACGCCCGGACCCTCGGCCTCCGTCGCGTCTACCTGCGGACCTCGGACGACGGGCGCCAGCTCTACGAGGGGATGGGCTTCCGCGACCCCGGCAACTACCTCTCGCTCGACCTGGACTGAATGTCAAGACGGAGAGCCTCCGCGGTGGCAACGTTGAGTTGTCAGCGCAACCGCGAGCAGCGGGCCTACGCCGTCGCGACTCGTCCTCGTTCCGCCAGGAAAGCCTCCGCCTGCCCGCGATCAGGGAACGAGATCTGCGTGCCAATCCGGGTGACGGAGAGGGAGGCAATGGCGACCGCTCGACGCGTCGCCTCGCGGAGGTCGAAGCCCTCGGCGATGAACACGGCCAGGCTCCCGACGAACGCGTCGCCCGCCCCGGTCGGATCGACGGCCTCGACCTTCATCGCGGGGACGTGGTGGGCACCGTCGGCGTCGACGAGCAATGCGCCCCGGTCGCCGATCGTCAGCACGATCGCCCCCGGCCCGCGATCGAGAAGCTCACGCGCGGCCTCCTCCGCCTCCGGCAGCGTGACGGCCTGGCGGCCGGTGAGCTGCTCGATCTCGACCTCGTTCGGGGCGCAGATGTCGGTCAGGCGCAGAAGCTCGTCGGGCAGGGGCATCGCGGGCGCTGGGTTGAGGATCGTCCGGACGCCACCGGAGCGGGCGATCCGGAATGCCTCCAGCGTCGTCTCGATCGGGATCTCGAGCTGACAGCAGAGGACGTCCGCGGCGAGGATCGCGTCCCGGGCAGCGCGGGCGTCATCCGGGGTGAGACCCGTGTTCGCGCCGGGAATGATGACGATGAAGTTCTCGGCATTGTCGTCGACGAAGATGGGCGCGACGCCCGAGAAGCGCTCCTCGTCGAAACCGACGTGCCGCGTGTCGATGCCCTGGTCGCTGTAGTTCTTCAGCGTCCCCTCGCCGAAGACGTCGCGCCCGACGCGCGTGACCATCGTCACCCGCGCTCCGAGCTTGGCGGCCATGACCGCCTGGTTCGCGCCCTTGCCGCCGTAGCCCATGTGGAACGAATGCCCGATGAGGGTCTCGCCGAGTCGGGGCAGGCGGGGCACCCTTGAGATGAGGTCGATGTTCGAGCTGCCGACGACGCAGATCGTCGCCTGATGGGATTCCGCGCCGCTCATCGCTCCGGCCCCGCGATGACGACGTGCTCGTCCGTGTACAGGTGGATGCGCACCTCGGCGAACTCGTCGGCGTCGGCACCGGCCAGCCGACCGACCCCCGTGTCGAACGCGGCCTCCATCGCCTCGACGCTCTCCCACCACATCTCGGCCGTACCGTCGTAGAGCGGCTCGTCACTCACTCCGGACGGTTGTCGCTCCAGGGCGATGTTGATCCGATAGCCCACGACGCCAGGCAGCTCCGACGAGATGCGCGTGTGCTCCTCGACCCAGCGACGTGCGAACTCCTCGCGACTGATGCCGGGCTTGCGCTTGAGCAGAGCGATCAACTTGATCACCGCGAACCTCCGCAATTGCGAGAACCAGGCGAGCGCGACGCCGTCGCGGGCGGACGAAACAATCACGCCCCCATCATCGCGCGCCCGGCGCCGGCGGGTCGCCCGTCGCCGGATGGGCGTCAGATGCGGATGGTGAAGGACGTGGCGATCTCGGCCACCGCCTGGGCGTAGTCGTTGGCCCGAGCCGGCGGCACCGCGAACGTCATCACGTAGCCCCGGCCCGGCAGGACGTAGAGGACCTGGGTCACGGCAGCGGCGGCGGGCTTGCCGTCGGATCGGGTCACCGGCGCCGTGTACGCCATCGAGTACGCCTGCCCCGCGGTGACCAGGATCTTGCGGAGCTCGACGTCGCCCTCGACCAGCTGCTTCACCTGGCCCTGGATCGTCGTGGCGAACGTCTGGAGCGAGACGTCGAGCGGCAGCGCCACCTCGGTCACGACGAGCGTCGCGAGGTTGCCCTTCGCCACGGCGGCCGGCGAGGCGTCGAAGGCGACGAAGGTCGTCGTGTCCGACAGGTTCTCGAGGCGGGCCGCGAGCGATTCAGCGAAGGCGGCGTTCTGCGATCGCAGCGTCGCGAGGAGGGCGTCGTGGCTCCCCGCGATCGGGACAGCGACCCAGCCGGCCGGCAGGTCGAACGTGAACGCGCCCGGCGGCAGCGGCGTCACGACGGGTCCGGGACCCGACGGCTGGGCCGAGGCACGCGGCGTGGCGGTCGCCACGGGGGACGCGCTCGGCGCCGCTCCGCTGGCCCGACGGACGGTGGACCTGGGTCCTCGTCGC
>CAZVPS010000123.1:0-6578 GCA_964629105.1 uncultured Anaerolineaceae bacterium | reverse complement strand
CGCCGAGCGTCTCGTCGACGAGGGCGGGCGCGAGCTCGCGGGCGCCGAGGGCCAGAAGCGCAGCCGCCCAGTCGAGCGTCTCGGCCACCCCGGGCACCTTCGTCAGGTCGGTTGAGCGGAGGCGCCCGACGAAGCCGACGACCTGGCCGGCCAGCCGTTCGGGCGTCGCCGGCACGCGGGCCAGGACGATCTCGATCTCCTTGGCCGCGCTTGGGTAGTCGATCCAGTGGTAGAGGCAGCGACGCTTGAGCGCGTCGTGAATCTCGCGGGTCCGGTTCGAGGTCAGGATCACCCGGGGCGGGAGTGTCGCCTTGACGGTCCCGATCTCCGGGATCGTCACCTGGAAGTCGGAGAGGATCTCGAGGAGGTAGGCCTCGAACTCCTCGTCCGCCCGGTCGATCTCGTCGATGAGGAGCACCGGCGCGTTGCCGTCGGATGCCTCGAGCGCCTGGAGGAGCGGCCGCTTCAGGAGGAACTCGGGCCCGAAGATGTCGTGGGCGGTCGCCCGCTCGATCTCGCCGCGCGCCTCCAGCAGCCGGATCTCCAGCATCTGGCGGGCGTAGTTCCACTCGTAGACAGCCGTCGTGACGTCCAGGCCCTCGTAGCACTGGAGACGGATCAGGCGCGTGTCGAGCGTCTCCGCGAGCGTCTTCGCCAGCTGCGTCTTGCCGACCCCGGCCTCGCCCTCGAGCAGCAGCGGACGCCCGAGCGCGAGAGCCAGGAAGACCGAAGTCGCCAGCGACCGGTCCGCCACGTAATCGCGGGCGCGAAAGGCGGCCTGGAGGCCCTCGATCGTGGCAACCTGCTCCGGGAGGGGCGCGCGCGATTCGTCCATCAGCCTGCGGCGACCTCCGCGAGCGCTGCCTCGAAGCCGTCGGCCAGCAACGTGATCTCGGCCTCGGTGATCACGAACGGCGGCGAGACCTGGAGGGCGACGCCGCGCAGGACCCGGGTCAGGATCCCGTGGCGGCGCAGCGCGGCGGCCACGATCTCCGGCGCGCCCGGGTTCGCCGCGAGGACGTCCGCGGCCAGCTCGACCGCCGCAGTGAGCCCCACCACCCGGGTCTCGCCCACGAGCGGGGCGTCGTCGAGGCGGCCGATCTCGCGCGCGAGCACCGGCTCCAGCGCCCGCACCCGGCCGACCAGATCCTCGCCCTCGAGGATGTCGAGGTTCGCCAGTGCCGCGGCGCACGCCGTCGCGTGGCCGGAGTAGGTGTAGCCGTGGCGGAAGATCGGCCCCGAGACGCCGTCCCAGAACGGCTCCGCCACGCGGCGCCCGATGAGCACGCCGCCCAGCGGAAGGTAGCCCGAGGTGACGCCCTTGGCGAAGCAGACCATGTCGGGCGCGATCTCGTAGCGCTCGCTGCCGAACATGGTGCCGAGTCGGCCGAACCCGGTGATGACCTCGTCGGCGACGAGCAGCACCCCGTGGGCGTCGCAGAGCCGGGTGACCGCCTCCCAGTAGCCGTCCTCGGGCGGGATCACCCCGCCGGCGCCGATGACCGGCTCGCCGATGAAGGCGGCGATCTCTCTGCCGCGGGCCTTGAAGAGCCGCTCAAGCTCGTCGACGTCGTGGGCGGAAACCTGGATCGTGTCGCCCACGATCGGGCCCCCGTACCCCTCGCTCATCAGGGGGATCCCGGACAGGCCCGTCCCGAAGGCATGCATGCCGTGGTAGGCGTGCTCGCGGCTGACAACGATCCGCTTCTCCGTGTGCCCCAGCGCGTCCCAGTAGCGCCGGGCGAGCTTCGCCGCGGTGTCCACGGCGTCGGAGCCGCCCGAGCCGAAGAAGACCGAGGCGTCCTCCATCGGGGCCAGCGCCGCCAACCGGTCGGCCAGCTCGAGGGTCGGCGCCGTCGCGAAGGCACCGAAGTTCGAGTAGGCGGCCAGCGTCGAGAGCTGCCGGGCGGCGGCATTGGCGATCTCGGTCCGGCCGTGGCCCACGTTGCAGTACCAGAGGCCCGCCGTGGCGTCGAGGTAGCGGCGCCCGTCGGCATCCTCGATCCACGCGCCGGCACCCCTGGCCAGGACCAGCTCGTGGTCCTGGACCTTGTGCATGTCGGCGAAGGGGTGCCAGTAGCGGGTCGGCATCGGGCCTGTGGGCTCCTTCGTGGGCGCGGTTGTGGCCGTGGCCGGGGTCAGCGGCCGGCCGGGCCGCGCCTGCGTGCAGGACGATAGTGCCCCAAGGCGGCACTTCGTGCGTCGATCGCCCGTGGGTCGAGGCGCGCCAGCACCTCGTCGCGGCCCCCGGCGATCGTGCGCGCGGCCTCGCCGAGCAGTTCCAGGACGGACCGCGCCCGCGACGGGTCGAGCCCCGCGAGGCTCCCGGACGGGGCTATCCCGACACGATCCATGCCCCGCCCCTGCGTGGACGCGGCGTAGCTTGCGGCCCACACGACGTCCTCGACCCGCGTCCGCCGGCGCCCGGTCGCGTCGCCGACTCCCGCGACGATCCCCCGCTCGGGCGGCGCGACCGCGATGAGGCGCCAGCTCTCGGGGCCCGCGACGAGGTCGAAGAGGTGGCTGCGATACGGGGCGGCGAAGAGCGCCTCCGCGCCCAGCGCTATGGCGTCCCCGCCGGTGATGGCGAGCGAGGCGTGGAGGTCCGCCGCGAACCCCGCGAGGAGCGCCCGGTGGGCGGCCGCGAACGCGGCGCGGCCGGCGTCGCCCGACGGCAGCGTGGCGGCCGGCTCGTGAATCTCGACGACCGGGCAGCCCGCCTCGGCGAGGGCATGGAGCGCCCGGTTCAGGGCCCGTGCGGCCTCGAGCGCACCGTCCGGTCCGGCGGCGGCGAATGGCCCAACGACCGCCACCTTCACCGGAAGGGTCGTCGCGCGAGCCGCGGCGACGTCGCGCGTCATCGCCCACGCGCCGACGAGATCTCCGGCCGTCGTCGCCGCCGGGTAAACCCGACCGTCGGACAGGAGCTCCAGGCCGGCGTTGACCTGTGCGGCCACCACGGCGTCGAGCGCCGCCCCGGCGGGAAGGTCCGGCGGCCAGGGATAGCCGCCGGCGAGCGTCGCGAACATCGGCCCGATCGTAGCTGATCGGGCGCGCCGTGCCGCGGCCCGCGGGCGTACCCTGCAGCCATGCCCGCCATCGGAGACGTCCTCGCCGGCCGCTACCGCATCGACGCCCGCCTCGGGGCCGGCGGCATGGCGACCGTCTGGCGGGCCCGCGACCTCCGCCTCGATCGCGACGTGGCGGTCAAGGTGCTCCTTCCGAACCTTGCCGGCGATCCCGTGCTGGCCACCCGCTTCGAACGCGAGGCCCGCGCCCTGGCCGCCCTGGCGGACCCCCACGTGGTGGGGATCCACGACGTCGTCGAGGGTGCCGCGGGGACGGAGCCGTTCCTCGTGATGGAGCTCTGCCCCGACGGCTCGCTCGGCGATCGCCTGGCCGACGGCGCCGCCCTGCCGCTGGACGACGCACTCCCGCTCCTCGCCGATGCCGCCGCCGGGCTGACCGCGCTCCACGCCGCCGGCATCGTCCACCGCGACGTGACGCCACGGAACGTGCTGCTGTCAGGCGGCCGGGCTCGTATCGGCGATCTCGGCCTCGCGCGCGCCGGCGTCCCGGGTGAGGCGCCCCCCGGCACCGGCCTCACCGCTACCGGGACGGCCGTGGGCACCCTCGCCTACCTCGCGCCGGAGGTTCTCCACGGCGAACCCGCGACGACCGCCTCGGACGTGTATGCCCTCGGGGCGGTCGCCTACCGGACGCTGACCGGGATCCTTCCCCACCCCGCCGGCACGATCGCCGAGGTCGTCACGGCCCGCGACAAGGCGTTCGCGCCGCTCGCGCGCATGGCGCCCGGGACGCCCCCCGCCGTGGCGGACCTGGTCGATCGAGCGCTTGCGATCGATCCGCTGGCCCGCCCGACGGCGGCCGAGGCTGCGGCGAGCCTGGCGGAGGCGGCTCGAGCCCGGAGGGCCGCTCGAAGCGCGATGCCCGGCGCGGTCGCGCCGGTCGCGACCCCCTCGCCGGCGCCGGGCGAGCCTCCCAACCTCGCCGACGAGCCCACCGCCATCGTCGCCCTGTCCCGGCCGGGCTCCGACACTTCCGGGCCGGGCTCCGGGACGTCCGGTCCGGGCGTCGCGGCACCCTCGAGCCCACGCCCGTCGCGCGGTTCGCACCCGCTGCCCGAGCCCGGCCCCCGCTACCACGGTCCGGGGCTGTGGAGCGGCGAGCTCATCGCCGTGGTGGTCATCGCCGTCGCGATCGTGCTCCTCGTCATCCTTCTCGGCGGCCGCCCGTTCGGCGGGTCGAGCTCGGAGCCCGGGCCGGCCGGCTCGCCGACCGAGTCGATCGGCGCGGTCATCGCGGTCAGCCCGACGCCGATGCCCTCGCCGAGCCCGACGCCGGCTGCAACGCCGCCGGTCGATTCCTTCGACGCCGCCGCCGGCCTCGTCGGTCCCCTGCAGGCGGCGATCGACGCCGCGAAAGGCCCGGACGGGCTCAAGGGCAAAGCCGCCAAGAGTCTCGACGACGACCTGGCGGCGGTGGCGGCCGCCCTCGCGAAGAGGGATGCTTCGACGGCGCGCGACGACGCCGAGCGCCTCGACGAGCGCGTCCGCGTCATCCTCGACAGCGACGCGGTCACCGGCGACACGGCCGCCCGCCTGGCGTCGGCGGTTTCGGACCTGGTGGCAGCGGTGGCGGCGCTGCCGTAGTCGAACGGCGCAGCGCGCCGTCGCCGCTGGCGGCCGCCCGTCCCGGCTACACTCGCCGGGTGACCCGCCCCGACCCGCCGCCCCCCGAGATCGTCGACCTTGCCCGCGAGCGCGCCGCGGCCCGCGCCGTCGGCGACTGGCCGCATGCCGACGCCCTCCGCGCAGAGATCGAGGCCGCCGGCTGGAAGGTCGTGGATGGCGGAACCGCCTTCCGGCTCGAGCCGGCCGCGCCGCCGACCGTCGAGGATGGCGGCGTCGTCCGCTACGGCATCGCCGCGACCGTCCCCTCCGTGCTGGACGAGCCGCCCATCACGCGCTTCACCGTGGAGATCGTCGCGGACGACTGGCCGGACGACCTCGCCCGAATGCTCGCGGGCCTGCGCGCCCACGCCCCGGCGGGGACCCAGGTCGTCATCGTCGCCAACGCCCCGTCGCCCGACCAGGAGGCGCGCCTGTCTCCCGGGGGGCCGGATCTCGACCCGGTCGCCGGCGCCGCGCCCGAGGTGGTCTGGACGAGCACGCGGCTGGGCCACGCCGCGGCCCGCAACGTGGGCCTGCGCCGGGCGGCCGGCGCGATCGTGATCCTGGCCGACACATCGATCGAGCCGACCGGCGACCCGTTGACCCCCCTCGAGACGGCGCTCGCCGACCCGGCGATCGCCGTCGCCGGCGGCTTCGGCCTCGTCTCGGCGGACCTCCGGCGCTTCGAGGACGCCACCGGCCCCGAGGTCGACGCGATCGAGCTCTACTGGCTCGCCTTCCGGCGCGCCGACTACGCCGCGCTGGGGCCTCTCGACGAGAAGTTCACCTTCTACCGCAACCTCGACATCTGGTGGAGCCTCGTCCTCCGCGCCGGCGCCCGCGACGACACCCCACCGCGGGCGGCGCGCCGCCTCGACCTGCCGCTGGCGCGCCACGTCCATCGCGGCTGGACGAGCCTGCCCGAGAGCCGGCGCGACCGCCTCTCGAAGCGCAACTTCTACCGGATCCTGGACCGCTTCCGCGACCGGCCGGACCTCCTGTCCGGCCCGGCGGCCGTCAGCGAGGCTGGTCCCCGACGGTCGGGCTGACCGCCCCTTCGATCGCGAGGAGCGCGCGTTTGCGCTCCTCCCCGCCGGCGTACCCGGTGAGCGATCCGTCGGCCCCGATCACCCGGTGGCAGGGCACGACGATGGAGACCGGGTTGCGGGCCACGGCGGATCCGACGGCGCGCGCGGCGCCCGGCATGCCGAGGCGGGCGGCCAGCTCCCCGTAGGTGACGGTGCGCCCTCGCGGGATCGTCCGCAGCTCCTCCCAGACGCGCCGCTGGAACGGCGTGCCGCCGCGGAACGCGACCGGGATCTCGCCCGGCGAGGGAGCGCCCGGCCCCGGCGCCCCCGCCAGTTCGGCATCCAGGGCGGCCCCGACCTCGGCGAACGCGGCCGGATCCTCGCTCCACGCGGCGTCGACGGCCGGCCCGCGCCGGTGATCCGGCAGGTAGCAGCCGGTCAGGACCGTGCCGCCGTCCGGCGTCCGCTCGCCCAAGAGGAGGAGCGGACCCACGGGGCTGGGATGATGGGCGTAGAGGGTCGCGGTCATCGGGGACCTCCGTCGTCGTTCGGGTGGCTCTGCGCGGCCGGCGCCGCGTCGAGCGACGCCCAGAGGTGGTGGACGGCGTACGAGCGCCACGGGCGCCAGGGTCTCCCGAGGGCCGCCATCCCGCGCGGGTCGCCCGGCCCGCCGCGGCGGGTCACGGCGTGGCGCAGGGCGACGTCGCCCGGCAGCCAGACGTCCGGGTCGGCGATGGCCCGCATCGCCACGTAGGCCGCGGTCCAGGGCCCGATCCCCCGGATCGCGAGCAGCCGGCGGGCGGCCTCGATCCGGTCGGCGCCGGCGTCGAGGGCCAGCTCCCCCGTCGCAAGGGCC
>CAZVPS010000122.1:0-6663 GCA_964629105.1 uncultured Anaerolineaceae bacterium | reverse complement strand
CCGTCGACGAGGGTGGTCTTGCCGTGGTCGACGTGGGCGACGATGGCCACGTTGCGGAGGTCGGCGCGAAGGGCGGGCGCGGCGGCCGGGGAGCTGTTCTCAGCCGGCGCGGCAGGGACTGCGATGGGCACGGCGGGGCGGGGCTCCTGCTTGGTCATGGGCCGGGGGATCGTCGCACATCGCGCGCGGACACGCGGGCGACGCCCCGGCGCATGGCGCCCTGCTAGCATCGGGCAATGACCGTCGCCGCCATCATCCTCGCCATTCACCACGGCACCGCCCTCCGCGAGGTCGAGGGTCTCGCCAACGCCCGCCGGCTCGCCGACACGGCCTGGGCCGGGGGCGCGCTCCCGATCATCGTGGTCGCCCCCGACACCGAGGGCTCCGTCTCCGCGGCGCTGGCCGGGTCGCCCTCCGTCCTCGCCGTGCCCGGCCCCGAGAGCGGCGGCCCGGTCGGGCACATCTCCCGCGCAATCGACATCGCCCGGGCCGAGGTGGACGGCACCGACGCCGCGCTCCTCTGGCCGGCGCGGATGGGCTGGGTCGACGCCGAGACGGTGACTTCCCTCATCGAGGCCCACGGCGCCGACCGCGAGGCGGTGCTCCGGCCCGCCTTCCGCGGGGAGGCCGGCTGGCCAGCCCTCGTCCCGACCACTCACCTCGAGGCGCTCCGCGACCTTGATCCCGGGCTGATGCCCGGTCCCCTCCTCGACGCGCTCGTCTCCGCCGTCGGGGGTCGGCTCGTCGAGATGGGAGACCCCGGGACCGTCCACGACCTCGACACGCCGCGCGCCGGGCTGCCGCCGTTCGAGGGGCCGCCCGAGCCGCCCGCCGGCCGCCACCACGAATGGGGCTCGCCGGCCGCCTCCGGTCCCGACGAGCCGCCCACGCCGCCGCGCACCGTCCCCTGAGGGCCGGGAGGCGGCCGAGCCTGGGTCCTGCTAGTCGAGCCCCACCGTGGCTACCACCGGCAGGTGGTCCGAGGCCAGCGTGTGCGGGAGGGCGGCCGACACCGATCCTATGTCCGGCGAGGTGAAGATGTAGTCGATGCGCTGGTCCGGGTTGCCGGAGGTGAACGTAGGGGCTTCGCCCAGCCCGTGGGCGGCAGGCACGTCCACCAGCCCGCCGGCGATCAGCCGTCGGACCGCGTCGTCGCCGGGTCGGGCGTTGATGTCGCCCACGATGACGCTCCGGGGTCGGCCGCCCCAGAAGCTCAGCAGGTCCCCGGCCTGGCCGGTGCGATCCTCCTCGTGGCCGGCGTGAGCCGAGAAGTGGGTGGTGACGAAGAGCAGGTTACCCCGGACGGTGGGGATGTCGGCCCAGGTCAGGCCCCGTTCGAAGGTGGACACTCGGACCGGGTAGTGCACCGATCCCCAGGCGGCGATGGGGTACTTGCTCAGGATCGCGTTCCCCCAGAGGTCGCCGTTCATCGGTCCATAGACCGCGTGGTACTGCGGCAGCCGCCACTTCAGCCAGGCCATCAGGTCGACGCCACCGTTGACGTTCCAGCCGCGCCCGACCTCCTGGAGCCCCACGATGTCGGCGTCGATCTGCTCGATCATCCGGGCGATACCCTCCGGGCCGGGCACGCCGTGGGCGTCGAAGCCATGGTGGATGTTGTAGGTCAGGACCTCCAGCTCGGCGGGCGCGGGGCCGGTGAGCGCCGGGGCGCCTCGCTCCACCTGGCCCGTGGCAAGGCCGACGACCCCAATGATGAGCACCGCCACCATCGCCCGGCGGCCCTGCGTCTCCCGGGGGCGGAGGCGGGCGGCGACGGAACCGTGGGTGGCGTCTATCCCGGCCGCGTCTCTTCCAGGCACGAGCGCCGGCAGCGCCGCCAGACCGGCGAGGACCGGCCAGAGGCCCTGCCACTCGTAAGTCTCGTAGAAGAGGTAGATGAGGGCAACGAGCGCCACGGCGCCCACGATGGTCCAGCCGTAGACCCGGCCGGCGTACCGATCGGATCCGGCCGACGAACCGGACGTCGGTGACGCCAGGGCGGAGGCCATGGTCACCCCCAACGCGGCCTGGACCGGGACGATCAGGAGCAGGCCCGCATCCTTCAGGAGGTCGGGCTGGGCCAGCAGCGCCACGGCAAGCCCCGCGGCGGCAAGCCGCATCGGGTAGGGCCAGGACCAGCCCTGGACGGCAACGGCGGCCGCCAGGCCGAGAAGGATCACCAGCGACGCCGCGGGGAGCTCCCAGCCCGCCTGGACCTGCACCCGGCCGACGTTCACCAGCAGGGTCAACTGCAACACGAGGAATGGCCCCAACGCGGCCAAGCCCCAGCCGGGGAGTCCATCACCCGCGCCACGGGCAAGGGACGCCTGCCCGGCCGAGCCCGAGCGCAGGAACCAGACCAGCGCCCCCGCCAGGACGACCGCGCCGAGCCCCGGCCACAGGCCTCGGAGCAGGGACAGGTCCATCCCGTGAAGCGCCGTTTGCAGCGCCACCTGGGCGGCCAGCCCGAGGAAGAGGCCGACGCCCACGACCGGGCCCGCCCCGCCGCGACCCAGCGCGGTGACGAGCGCCGGCAAGAGCCAGAGCCACAGCACGGCGCTGGCCGGACCCAGGAGCGCACTCAAAGCCGGGTGGGCGACGAAGTGGTTCAGGGCGTAGACGGCCGCGAACACGGCTCCGACCCGCAGCGCTGGCCGCGGGCCACCCCACCGGCGCAGCACCGGCCAGGCCAGGAATCCAAGCACCAGGATGCTGAGCCCGATGAGCCCGATCTCGGGCAGCGGCCTGTCCTTGCCGAGGTTCCAGGACACCATGGCAGCGAAGGACCGCAGGGAATGGA
Organism: uncultured Anaerolineaceae bacterium; assembly: GCA_964629105.1. Lineage (GTDB taxonomy): Bacteria > Chloroflexota > Limnocylindria > Limnocylindrales > CSP1-4 > CTSoil-043. The sequence goes on along the minus strand of CAZVPS010000122.1, from coordinate 3,863 downwards.
CCCCGAGCCAGACGGTGAGGGCGACGGCCGCGATATCGGCGGACCTGGTCTGCCGCACGGCGGGTTTCCACCTCATGGATCCGGATGAACCTGCATCCCTGCCCGGAAATGGCTGCCATCGACCCCCGGGAATCGGATCAGCTCCCCTGGCACCTCGGGGCGATCGCGGCGACGCCCTGGACGGCGTCCGGCTCAGGCGAGCCCGAGGGCTTTCCGGGCGCGGGCGACGTCGTCGACGGAGAAGGCCGTCTCGACCGTGCCGTCGGTCCGCCCGACGAAGAGGACGCCCTGGATGTCGACCCCGGCCGCGGCGAGCTTCTCGGCGACCGCTGCGAGCCCGCCCGGCTTGTCCTCGACCTCCACGATCAGCGTCTCGCCCTCGACGTACGGGTAGCCGCCGGAGCGGAGCACCTTGCGGGTCGCATCGTCGTCGTCCGTCGTCAGGACGGCGTAGGCGCACGCCCCGGTGCCGCCGCCGGAGATCTCGCGGAGGTTGATGCCGCGCTCCGCGATCGCCCGCGTGAGGGCTGCGAACGATCCGGGTCGGTTGTCCAGCTGGACGACGAACTGGGTTCCCATCGTGCTGGCCTCCATGGTGGGGAGACGAGTCGGCTCCCGGGCGCCCGTCCATTGTGCCCTCCGAGGCAATGGGTCAGCCCCGGTCACCCGCGGCGGCGACGGACTGGGACGGCCGCCACGGCGACGCCGCCCAGCACGAGGGCGACGCCGGCCAGCTGCATCGGCGAGGGCCGCTCGCCCAGCAGGAGCGCCGCGAAGACGAGCGTGCCCACGGGCTGGACGAAGAGCAGGATCGAGCCGACCGCGGCGGGAAGCCGGGGCAGGCTGACCGTGATGAACAGGTAGCCCAGCACCTGGCTGGTCAGGGCGAGGAGGGCCAGCCAGGCCAGCTCCACCGGCGACGGGGCGAGGTCCAGCGACCCGAGCAGGAGGCCCACGGGGACGACCGCGACCGCGGTCGTGAGCGTCGCGTCGGCAAGCGGCCCGGCCGCGCGGCGGCGATCGCGGTTCACCCGCCGCATGATCAGGAGGAAGCCCGCATAGAATCCGCCGGCCGCCGCGCCGAGAACCGCGCCCGCAACGGGGTCCGCGCCGTACGCCGCGTCGTCGAGAACCCCCGAGATCAGGACCACGCCGGCAAGCACGATCGGGATCGCGGCGAGCACCCGGGTCGAGGGCCGCTCCCCGAAGAGGAGCCAGGTGGCGAACGCGACCACCACCACCTGGAGGTTGGGGAGGACCGTGCCCAGCCCGGCGCCGACCAGCAGCACGGCGTAGTGGAAGCACTGGAGGTCGGCGGCGAAGAAGAGCCCGGCCACGATCGCCCAGGCGCGCTCGCGGCGGGTCCGGGGCCCGAAACGGCGGTCCTCCACGCGCCCCAGGACCCAGAGCGGAAGGGCCGCGATCGCGCTGCGCCAGAAGGTCGCCGTGGTGGGTGCCACGCCCGACAGCCGGAAGATGATCCCCGAGAAGGCGATGAAGACCGCACCCAGGATCGCCGCGCCGTGGGGGCGCGCCGCAAGCCCGGCCAGGAGCGGGCCGGTGCCGGGGCCGACGTCGGCGTGGACGGCGTCGGACGCCGCCGGCGTCGTGGTGTCGGGCTCGCCGCCGCGCGCCCGCTGGCCCGGGGCGCCCCCGCTCGTCGTGCTAGCCCTTGTCGGGCAGGCCGACGTAGCGGAGGCCCAGCTCCGCGTACTGCTCTGGCTCCGGCGCGCTCGGCGCATCGAGCATGAGGTCCATCCCGGACGAAGTCTTCGGGAAGGCCATCACTTCGCGGATGTTGACCTGCTGGGCGAACAGGGCGGCCCAGCGATCGATCCCGAGCGCGATGCCGCCGTGGGGCGGTGCACCGTGGTCGAAGGCCTCGAGCATTCCGCCGAACTTCTCCAGCATGGCCTCGCGGCCGTGGCCCTGGAGGGCGAAGCTGCGCTCCAGGAGGTCGCGCCGATGGATCCGGACAGACCCGCCGCCCAGCTCCCAGCCATTGAGGGCCAGGTCGTACTGCATCGCCCGGGCCCGGCCCGCCGGGTCGTCCCGGGTGGGACGGTAGGGATCGCCGGACGCGGTCACGAGCAGCGGCTCGTCCTCGGGGACGACGCCCGAGAACGGGTTGTGGGTGGCGTGCCAGCCGTTCCGGTCCTCGTCCCACTCGTACATGGGGAAGCGGTGGATCCAGCAGTACGCGAGCACGTCCGGATCCGCCAGGCCCAGGCGCAGACCGAGTTCGGCGCGCAGGCGGCCCAGGACGTCGGCGACGACGTGCGGTGCGTCCGCGACGACGAGGAGGAGGTCGCCCTCCCCCGCCCCCCCGAGATCGGCCATCGCCCGGGCGCGCTCCTCGCCGAGGAACTTGAGGGTGGGCCCGTGGATCCCGTCGGCAGCGACCGCGAGATGGACGAGGCCGCGGGCGCCGAAGCGCTTCGCCGTCTCGGTCAGCTCGTCGACCTGGCTGCGGCTCGCGCCGCCCAGGCCCGGGACCGCGATGGCCTTGACGCGACCGCCGGAGGCGAGCGTCTCGTCGAAGACGCGGAAGCCCGAGGCCGGGCTCCCGTCCGCGGCGCGGAGGGCCGGGGCGAGGTCCACGAGCTCCATGCCGAAGCGGAGGTCGGGCTTGTCCGAACCGAAGCGCTCCAGGGCCTCGTCGTAGGTGAAGCGCGGGAACGGGACGTCCTGCACCGGACGCTCCGGGGTGACGGCGCGGGAGACGGCGATCGCCATCGTCTCCACGAAGTCCATGACCGTGCCCTCGGCGACGAAGCTCATCTCCAGGTCGAGCTGGGTGAACTCGGGCTGGCGGTCGCCCCGGAGGTCCTCGTCGCGAAAGCAGCGGGCGATCTGGAAGTAGCGGTCCACCCCGGCAACCATCAGCAGCTGCTTGAGCTGCTGGGGGCTCTGGGGCAGGGCGTAGACCGTGCCCGGCTGGAGGCGCGAGGGGACGACGAAGTCGCGGGCGCCCTCGGGGGTGCTCTTGATGAGAATCGGCGTCTCGATCTCCACGAAGCCGTGGTCTTCATGGACGCGCCGGATCTCCGAGACGAGCTTCGACCGCAGGAGGAGGCGGCGCAGCATCGGCTCACGCCGGATGTCGAGATAGCGGTATTGGAGGCGGACCGACTCGTCGACCGGCGCGTCGGGCTCGTTGATGTAGAAGGGCGGCGTCTTCGCCTCGGCCAGGATCGTCAGCTCGCGGGTCTGGAGCTCGATCTCGCCGGTGGCGAGGCGGGCGTTCTCGGTGCCCGGCAGACGGCGCGCGACCGCGCCCTCGACGGTCACGACGAACTCCGGGCGGCATCGCGCGGCGGCCGCGTGCGCGTCGGGCGCGTCGGCCGCGTCGACGACGACCTGGGTGATCCCGTGGCGGTCGCGGACGTCGAGGAAGACGAGCTGGCCGTGGTCGCGGCGGCGATGGACCCAGCCTGCCAGGCGCGCCGTGCACCCCTCGTCGCCGGCACGGAGGGCGCCGCAGGTGTGGGTCCGGTACGGAGTGGCGAGGCTGGGGGTGGGCTCGGTCATGGCCGCGTCATGGTAGCGGCTCGACCGCCCCGACCGCGCCTCAGCCGGCTGACTCTCGCCGCGCCGGGACTTGCCAGCCGATGAGCTCGCAGCCGAGGTAGTGGGGCGCGCCCTCGCCCGGCGTGCAGTCGGGACAGCCCCAGCGGGTCAGGCCGCCCTCGTCGGGGAGATAGGCGACGTCGCAGGTGTTGTCGACCGGGTCGCAGCGGCGCCCGTGGCAGGCGTGATCGCAGTGGACCCAGTGCTCACAGGTGCAGTCGGCGGTGGGCGAAGGCGCGCGGATGACGCTGGCAGGGAAGGGGTCCGGGACCTGCATGGGCGCTCGCCTCCCG
>CAZVPS010000121.1:0-6778 GCA_964629105.1 uncultured Anaerolineaceae bacterium | reverse complement strand
TGCCATCGCGGGCATGGAACACGACCTGTGCGCTGCCGCCGGCGAAGGCCGGGAAGCGGTCACGGAGCAGGTCCGTCGCTCGCTGCGTCTCGCTGCCCGGGATCGTCAGGTTGTCGACGAACGACCCGCCGCCCGACTGGGCCAGGGCGATGACCGCGGCGGCGATGAGCAGCCAGGACATGACGACCCAGCGCCGGCGTCGGACGGCCGCACGGCCGAGGCGGTCGAGGAGACGGGACACGGTTGGGGGCCCTTTCTGGTGATGCCCTCGATGGTGTCGAAGAGCTGGCGTCCGGAACAATACGGCAGTGGCCGCCACTTGTCAATGACTGTCATGTGGCATCAACAGACGGCACGTGCTATCGTCACCCCGTGCCAGGCAGCGGAGAACCACGGGCGCTCGACCCGGCGTCGCTTCGGGAGCGGAAGAAGGCGCGGACTCGGGCTGCCCTCCAGGCTGCCGCCCTGCGGCTCTCCGAGCAGCAGGGCTACGAGGCGACGACGATCGACGACATCGCGGCCGCGGCAGACGTCTCGCCCCGGACGTTCTTCCGCTATTTCGCGACCAAGGAGGAGGTCGTCTTCTGGGACGACTACGACTCGTTGTTCATCGAGCTGTTCGCACGCCGACCGGCCGATGAGCCCGTGCTCGACTCGCTCCGCCACATCGTGGCCGACGGGTTTGCCCGGTTCCTCGAACGCGACACGGGATCCCTCCTTGCCCGGACGAAGCTCATCTACCGCACCCCTGCGCTCCGCTCGCGCCTCTGGGAGCAGCAGCTCGCGATCGAGCGCCTCGGGGTAGCGGTGCTCGCCGAGCGCCAGAGGCTGCCGCCAGACGACCTCGGCCTGCGCGTCATCGCCGCCGCCTTCTTCGCCGCCGTGCTGGTCGCGATCGACCACTGGCAGCAACACGACGGTCGCGACGATCTCCGCCTGCTGATCGATGCCGCCATCGGCCACCTTGCTGACGGCCTCGGAGGCTGACCTCAGCCACCTGGTCCACCGCCCGGGCGCCCTGCGAAGCTCCTGGACCTCTCGCCCTCAGGCGCGTAGGCAGAACGCGACCGATTCGGCCGTGCTCAGGCCCACACGCTCGATGAGTGCCGGAACGTCGGTCTATCGTTCCCGTCCCGCTCCCAGCACCGCCCCGAGCTGGCCGAGGATCGCGGCCGTGGCGCCCCAGACGATCCGCCCCTCAACCAGGTAGGCGCCGTAGCGCAGGGGGCGGCCGCGCGGGTCCGGGTCGACGATCACGGGCGCGACGTCCGGAAGGAAGGCCGCCACGGGCGCTTCCAGGATTGCGGCCACTTCCCGGGGATCCGGGACGAAGGCCGGCCGGCGCGCGGCCACCGCCACGATCGGGGTCACGAGGAAGTTGCTCGGCGGGATCCAGAGGGCGTCCAGGCGGCCGATCAGCTCCACGCCCGCCGCGTCGGGGTCGAGCCCGATCTCCTCCTCCGCCTCGCGGAGCGCCGTGGCGACCGCGTCGGCGTCCCTGGGATCGGCCTTCCCGCCGGGCAGCGAGACCTCGCCGGAGTGGTGGTCGCCGTCGTACTCCACCCGCTCCGTCAGCACGAGGTGGGCCTCCCCGTCAGCGCCGGGGTAGATGAGGACCAGGGCGGCGGCGGGCCGGGCGCCGGGCGGCGGGGACGGCCGCTCGAACGGCACGCGGTCCGGGAGCCGCTCCGGACGCAGCCACGCCGGCGGCGGCGGATACGGGTGCCGCGCGGCCGCGATGCGAGCGCGGACGTCGTCAGGGGTCATGGCCGCCATCGTACGGTGCTCGGGTCGGCGATCGACGACGCGCGACGGGCCTCCGCCCTGGAGGCCGGCGAGGGCGCGGCCACCGGCAGCCGGGACGAGCCTGCGCCGGGGCGATCACCGGGCGACCACGGCGGTGATTCATTCCGGCACGAACGGTGGGATGCGTGCTGTGTGGAGGCTGTCGTCGACCCGCGGTGATCTATGGCAGGATGCGGCCACGCTTCCGGTGTCGCTCCCAGATCGGACCCGCTACCCATGAGCTCGTCCACCCCAGCCCCACGGTCCCGTGCTTCGCTGCGGTTGCGCTGGTCGTTCCCGGTGCTCGGGTTGATCTGCACCACCATGTGCGGCGCCGCATACGCCTTCTCGCTCTTCATCAGCCCTCTCGAGGCTGAGTTCGGCTGGACACGGGCCGAGACAGTTCTCGCGTTCTCGACGGCCATGCTGCTCTTCGGCGCCGTGGCGGCGGTCGGCGGGGTGATCGTCGACAGGTTCGGCCCGCGCCTCCCGTTCGTCGCCGGCGCGCTGCTGATGGGGACGGCGCAGTTCCTGGCCGGGCGCGTCGACACGCTCACCGATCTGGTCCTCGCCTATGGCGTGATGCTCGGCGTCGCCCTCGGCCTCGTCTACACGTCGGCGACGGTCGCGCTCGCGTCGCGCTGGTTCCCCGAGCTCAAGCTGCGCGGCCTGGCGATCGGCGTGGCGCTGGCCGGCATGGGAGCCGGCGCCGTCATCGCCACCCCGCTCTGGACGGTCGGCATCGCCGAGTTCGGCTGGCGCTCGACCTATTCCGCCACCGGCATCGTCTACCTCGTCGTGCTGGGCGTGGTGGCGCTCCTGCTGCGGTTCCCGCGCGAGGGTGAGGTGACGGCCGAGCTGGCGGCGTCCAACCAGCTCGCCGGCTCCACGTTTCGCGAGGCGGTGCGCGACTGGCGCATGTGGTACCTGGGTCTCCAGTTCTTCCTGACGATCTTCGGCGGCTTGATGGTCATGAGCCAGGTTGCCGCGATGATCGGGGGTGCCGCCCCGGCCGGAATGGGCCTCGGGACCGAAGTGGCGGCCGCGATGATCGTCGTCCTCGGCCTCTGCAACGCGGGCGGACGGCCGATCTTCGGCGGCCTCTCGGGCGTCATCGGCATCAAGACGGCGCTGGTCCTGTGCCCCTTGATCATGGCATCCGCCCTCGGCGTGCTCGCCATCGCCGACACCCGGGCGATGGTCCTCCTCGGCGTGATCCTGCTGGGCCTCGCCTTCGGCGGCACCCTCGCGCTCAACCCCGTGATGACGTCCGCCATCTTCGGGACGGCCTTCGTCGCGCGCATCTACGGCGGCATCTACTTCCTCGGTTTTGGCCTCGGCGGGTTTTTCGGCTCGCAGGTCGGAGGGGCGTTGCTGACGGCCACGGGCTCCTACGTCGCCGCGCTGCTGCTGGCGGCCGGTCTCGCGATCTCCTCCGCCGTCCTATCGACGCTTCTCCTTCCGGCCCGCGGCCAGGAGCGCCGGTACACCACCGCGGGCACGGCTGCCCCGGACTGTCGGGCCGGCACTCCCGCCGTCGGGAGCACCTGACCTCCGGGCCACCCGCGCACCGTCCGCACCAGTCCGACACATCGGCCTGTCGAGGCGCAGGGCGCCGTCCGCCACTGGCCTGGGGCCCGAGCGAGCGCCCATCCGCCGCCCGAGGCGATGGGCCATCCCGGCCGACCTAGTTCAGCCGCTCGCCGTCGCCGTCCTTCTTCTTCGGCGGAGCCGTCGGCGGCAGGTCCAGGATGGCAGGCGCTGCCCCGGCGTCGACCGCCGCGCCCGCCCCGGATCGCGCATCGCGCCGCTCGCCGGCCTCGGTGACGACCGTCGCACCCTCCTGGGTGAAGACCAGCGTGCCGCCGACCGGGTCGGCGTCCACGCGGATCACCGCCCCGGGCATGAACTCGCCGCGCAGGAGCGCCCGCGCCAGCGAGTTCTCCACGAGGCGCTGGATGGTCCGCTTCAGCGGCCGGGCCCCGTAGGTCGGGTCCGTCCCCTCGCGGGCGATCACCGCTTTCGCCGCGGCGGTCACCTCGATCGCCAGGTCGTGGCCGGCCAGGCGCCGGCCCAGCTCGGCGAGGAGCAGATCGACGATCCGGGCAAGGTCCTCGTCGGTCAGGGCGTGGACGACGATGACCTCGTCGATCCGGTTGAGGGACTCCGGCCGGAAGGTCCCCCGGAGCATCCCGAGGACCTCCCGCTTCATCGCCTCGTAGCCGGTGTCGCCGGCCGCCGGCCGGCCCGCGTAGGCGGCGATGGCCTGGCTGCCGACGTTGCTGGTCATGATCAGGACGGCGTTCTTGAAGTCCACTGTCCGGCCCTGGCCGTCGGTGAGGCGGCCGTCGTCGAGCACCTGGAGCAGCACGTTGAAGACGTCCGGGTGGGCCTTCTCGATCTCGTCGAAGAGGATCACCTGGTACGGCCGGCGGCGGACCGCCTCGGTCAGCTGGCCTCCCTCGTCGTAGCCGACGTAGCCGGGCGGGGCGCCGATGAGCCGCTGCACGGAGAACCTCTCCATGTATTCGCTCATGTCGATGCGCACCATGGCGTGCTCGTCGTCGAAGAGGAAGGCGGCGAGGGCCCGGGCGAGCTCCGTCTTGCCGACGCCGGTGGGGCCCAGGAAGAGGAACGAGCCGATAGGCCGGCGCGGGTCCCCGAGCCCCGCCCGGGCCCGCCGGCCGGCGTCCGAGACGGCTTCGATCGCCTCGTCCTGGCCGACGACGCGCCCGTGGAGCGCCGCCTCCATCCGGACGAGCTTGGCCATCTCGCCTTCCATGAGACGGGTCACCGGGATCCCGGTCCAGGCGCCGACGATCTCGGCGATGTCGTCGGCGTCGACCTCCTCCTTGAGCAGGCGCGGGGCCCCGTCCGACGCTGCGAGGGCAGCGGCCTGGGCCTTCATCCGCTCCCCGAGCTCGACGAGCGTGCCGTACTTGAGCTGGGCCGCAGTGCCGTAGTCGGCCTCGCGCTCGGCCTGCTCGATCCGGAGCTGGACGGCCTCCAGCTCCTCCTTCGTCCTCCGCAGCCCGGCGATCGCGGCCTTCTCCGTCTCCCAGCGCTGCTTCATCGCGCCGGCCTGCTCGGCGATCTCGCCGAGCTCCGCCTCGAGCGCCTCGAGGCGCGCCTTCGACGCCTCGTCCTTCTCCTTCTTGAGCGCCTCCCGCTCGATCTCGAGCTGGACCCGCCGCCGCTCCAGCTCGTCGAGCTCGATCGGCATCGAGTCGATCTCCATGCGCAGCCGGCTGGCGGCCTCGTCGACGAGGTCGATTGCCTTGTCCGGGAGGAAACGCTCGGTGATGTAGCGGTTCGACAGGGTCGCCGCGGCGACGAGCGCGGAGTCCGTGATCCGGACGCCGTGATGGACCTCGTAGCGCTCGCGCAGGCCGCGCAGGATCGAGATCGTCTCCTCGACGGTCGGCTGGTCGACGAGGACCGGCTGGAAGCGGCGCTCCAGGGCGGCGTCCTTCTCGACGTGCTTGCGGTACTCGTCGAGCGTCGTGGCCCCGATCGTGTGGAGCTCGCCGCGGGCCAGCATCGGCTTGAGCAGGTTGCTGGCGTCCATCGCGCCCTCGGCCGCCCCCGCCCCCACCACCGTGTGCAGCTCGTCGATGAAGAGGACGATCCGCCCCTCGCTCTCCTTGATCTCCCGCAGGACAGCCTTCAGGCGCTCCTCGAACTCGCCGCGGTACTTCGCGCCGGCGATGAGGGCGCCCAGGTCCAGCGCGACGACTCGCTTCTCCTTGAGCGTCTCGGGGATGTCGCCCCGGACGATCCGCTGGGCGAGGCCCTCGACGATGGCCGTCTTGCCGACGCCGGGCTCGCCGATGAGGACCGGGTTGTTCTTGGTGCGGCGGGAGAGGACCTGGATGACGCGCCGGATCTCGTCGTCGCGGCCGACCACGGGGTCCAGCTTCCCGCCCCGCGCCTCCTGGGTCAGGTCGCGGCTGTACTTCTCGAGGGCCTGGTACGTGCTCTCCGGCGTCGCCGAGGTGACGCGCTGGCCGCCGCGGATCCCGGCGAGCGCGGCCAGGAAGGCCTCGCGCCCGGCGCCGTGCCGGTCCAGGAGGGCCTGCCCCTCGCCGCCGACGTCGACGATCCCCAGGAGGAGGTGCTCGGTGGAGACGAACTCGTCGCCCAGGCGCCGCGCCTCCTCGGCGGCGCGCTCCAGCACGCGGCGGGCGCGGGCATCGAGGGTCAGCTGGCCGCCGGCCACCTTCGCCCGCCGGGCGAGGAGCGCGGCCAGCTCGCCGCGGAAGGCGGCCAGGTCCACGCCCATGCGACGGAGCGTCTGGGCCGGGATCCCGTCCTCGTCCTCCGCGAGGGCGGCGAGCAGGTGCTCGGCGTCGAGGATTGGGCTCCGGAGTCGCTCGGCCAGCGCCTGCGCCCCTGCGATCGCCTCCTGGGCCTTCTGGGTGAAGCGTTCGAGGTTCATGGTGCGGTCGTGCTCCGGGTGCGGGCGGCGGGCTCAGGCGTCCGCCGGGGGTCGGGCTGGTCGATGGCGTCGCGAAAGGCGGCCGCGGCGGCCTGCCCGCGCTCGTCGAGGGCGGGCAGGACCACCCGCACGCGGACGAGCAGGTCGCCGCGGTCGCCGCCCCGGAGGCGCGGCATCCCCTGGCCGGCGAGGCGGATGACCCGGCCCGGCTGGGTGCCGGCGGGGATCTTGAGGAGGAGCCGCTTCCCGCCGAGCGTCGTGACCGGCACCTCCGCGCCGAGGAGCGCCTCCCCGAGCGTCACCGGGAGGTCGCGGCTCAGGGTGGCGCCGTCGCGGGCGAAGACCGGGTGGGGCCGCACGGCGACCACGAGGACCAGGTCGCGGGCTTCCGCCCCCGAGCCGCCGCCCTGGCCCCGGAGGCGGATCCGGCTGCCGCTCTCGACGCCGGCGGGGATCGCCACTTCCAGGCGACGGCCGTCCACCTCGATCAGGCGCGTCCCGCCGGCCGCCGCGTCCTCCAGCGCGACCGCGACCGCGGCTTCGACGGGCGGCGTC
>CAZVPS010000120.1:0-6792 GCA_964629105.1 uncultured Anaerolineaceae bacterium | reverse complement strand
ATGCGGGCGATCACGATCCCCGTCCAGATCGACCTGATGGAGGTCTCGTCCTACGGGGGGACGGCCACCGAGTCGTCCGGCCTCGTGCGGATCCTCAAGGACCTCTCGTCGTCGATCGACGGCCGCGACGTCCTCATCGTCGAGGACATCATCGACACGGGCCTCACCCTCAACTACCTGGTCCGCTATCTGCGCGGCAAGAACCCGGCGTCGCTCCGCATCTGCACCCTGCTCGACAAGCCCGCCCGGCGCCTCGTCGAGATCGCCATCGACTACCGCGGCTTCGAGATCCCCGACCGGTTCGTGGTCGGCTACGGGCTCGACTACGGCGAGCGCTACCGCAACCTCCGCTTCGTGGGCGTCCTGCGCCCCGAGGTCTACGCGGGCCCCGAATGACGCTCCACCGTCACCCGCTCGGCCGCGGACGCCTGGTCGCCGCGGCCAGCGCCCTCCTCGTCCTGGCCGGCTTCGTCCTGCCCTGGTTCCGGGCCGGCGGCGGCGACGGCATCACGCCGATCGAGGGCAACGCCTTCGAGGGGCCGGGCATCCTCGTCTTCCTGGCCGCGCTCGCGACCCTGGCGCTGGCCGCGCTGCCCTACGCGGCGGGGGACCGGCCGGTGGCCTACGACCGCTGGTGGGCTTACGGGGCCGTGGCCGCCGTGGCCGTCGTGGCGCTCGTCGTGCGCGTCGCCGGCATCGCCGCTGAGGCCGGTGGCCTCGCCACGATGCTGCCCGATCGCGCGCCCGGACTCTGGCTCGCCGCGGCCGGCGTGGTGGGCCTCCTCTTCGCGACCGCCGAGATCTACGGCCAGCGCCGCGAGTAGCGCTCGGGGCAGGGTTCAGCCGCCCAGGTACGCCTTCTGGACCTCGGGGTTCTGGCGAAGGTTCGCGGCCGTGTCGTGCAGGACGATCTGGCCGGTCTGCAGGATGTAGCCGCGGTGGGCGACGCCGAGCGCCATCAGCGCGTTCTGCTCCACTAGGAGAACGGGCGTCCCCTGCGCGTGGATGTCGCGGATGACCTCAAAGATCTGCTCGACCAGGATCGGAGAGAGCCCCATCGACGGCTCATCGAGGAGAAGGAGCTTCGGGTGGCTCATCAGGGCCCGACCGATCGCGAGCATCTGCTGCTCGCCGCCGGAGAGCGTTCCGCCCGCCTGGCCGGTCCGCTCGCGGAGCCGGGGGAAGAGCGCGAAGACGCGCTCGAAGTCCGGCGCCAGGTCGGCCTTGCTGCTCCGGGTGAAGGCGCCCATCTTGAGGTTCTCGAGGACGGTCAACCGGGCGAAGATCCGGCGCCCCTCCGGGATCTGGACCACACCCTTCGCCGTGATCTCGTGGGCAGGGAGGCGACCCAGGTCCTCGCCGTTCAGCAGGATCTGGCCGCTGCGCGGCCGCACGAGTCCGCTGATCGTGTTGAGCGCGGTGCTCTTGCCCGCCCCATTGCCACCGATCAGCGCGACGATCTCACCTTGCCCCACCTCGAGCGAGATCCCGCGCAGGGCGTGGATGCCGCCGTAGAAGGTGTGGACGTCCCTGACGGACAGGACCGCGGTGTCCATCAGATCCCCGCAGCCACGCCGCCACCGTCATGGGCCGGCGGTGCGGCCGCCTCGGCGGCCGCACCACGGCCGAGGTAGGCCTCGATCACGCGCGGATCCTGCTGGATCTCGCGCGGCGTCCCCTCGGCGATCTTCTCGCCGTAGTCCAGGACGGTGATCTTCTCGGAGATCCCCATCACGACACGCATCGTGTGCTCGATGAGCAGGATGGTGATCCCTAGCTCGGCGCGAAGCTTGCGGAAGAAGTCGGTCATCTGGAGGGACTCCGACGCGTTCATCCCGGCAGTCGGCTCATCGAGGAGGAGCAGGCGCGGCCTGTTGGCCAGGGCACGGGCGATCTCGAGCCGACGCTGATCCCCGTACGGGAGCTTCACGGCGAGGCTGTCGCCGCGGCCCTTGAGCCCCACGAACTCGAGCAGCCGCTGCGCCTCATCGTGCGCGGCCTTCTCCTCCCGCTGCTGCGACGGCGTCCGCAGGATGGCGCCCAGCCACGTGGCCCGCAGGTGGTTGTGCTGTCCGACCAGGATGTTCTCGATGGCGGTCATGCCCGCGAACAGCCGGATGTTCTGGTAGGTCCGCGAGATGCGGCGGTGGGCGATCTCGTCGGGGCGCAGGCGGTGGATCGGATGGCCTTCGAAGGTGATGGTGCCCTCGTCCACCTGGTAGAACCCGGACAGGCAGTTGAAGAACGTCGTCTTCCCGGCGCCATTGGGTCCGATGACGCTGGCGATGGACGCCTCCTCGAGCTCGAAGTCGAACTTGCTCACCGCGGTCAGCCCACCGAACCGCTTGGTCACGTGCTCCGCCTTCAGCAGGATCATCGCGCCCCTTCGGCCCGCTGCGGCGTGATCAGGTCCGCGTCGTCCATCTCGCTCAGCTCGGCGGCGGTGTGCAGCTCGCGCCTGGCCACCTTCGATGGCAGGAGCCCCTCGGGTCGGTAGACCATGATGGCCATCAGGGCGATGCCGTAGAACAGGAGGCGGTAGTCCGAGAATTCCCGGAACAGCTCCGGCAGGCCGATCAGGACCAGGGCTCCCAGGACGCTGCCCGGGATGCTCCCCATGCCGCCGACGATCACGATGGCGACGACGTTGATCGACAGCATGAGCTGGATGCTGGAGGCGAAGACCGACCCGACCAGGCCGGCCGAGATCGCGCCGGCGAGGCCGGCGAAGCCGCCGCCCAGCATGTACGCCAGCAGCTTCGTCTGGACGAGGTTGACCCCCATCCCCTCGGCCACATCCTCGTCCTCGCGGAGGGCCATCCACGAGCGCCCCAGCCGGGACCCGTGCAGGCGCCAGGCTACGAAGGCCACGACCGCCGCGAACACCAGGGCGATGTAGTAGATCTGGACCGGCCCGGAGAGCGGGTCGGTGGGCGGGACATCGAGAGGCTCGGGGATGTTGATGATCCCGCGCGGTCCCCCGAGAACAGGCTTGAGGAGGTCGGATCCCGCCAGGATGCGGATGATCTCACCGAAGCCCAGCGTGGCGATCGCGAGGTAGTCGCCCCGGATGCGCAGGATCGGCAGGCCAAGGAAGGCCCCGAACAGCATGGCCAGGATGAGCGCGAACGGGACGGCCTGCCAGAACGACAGCCCGGCGATGCCGTACTCGGCGGTCGACGTCAGCAGGGCGACGGTGTACGCGCCGACCGCGAAGAATGCGACGAAGCCCAGGTCCAGCAGGCCGGCCAGGCCCAGGGTGATGTTCAGGCCGAGGCCCAGCAGGACGAACAGGGCGACGATCGCGATGACCTGGGCGAAGAACGGACCCAGCGCAAGCGGGAAGACCAGCACCCCGATGCCCAGCAGGATCGCCAGCGGCCCGACCACCAGGCGACGCTGGGCCCTAGGCATCGCGACCACGCGCTGCCTGGGCCGGGTTGTCCGGACGATCGCGACGATCGCGATGCTCCCGCCCAGGACGATGATCGCCCCGGGGACCGTCAGGCCGTCCGGTCCGAACAGGAAGCGTGCCAGGTCCGCGAGGGGGGTCACCAGCATCGGCGTCCGCAACAGCCCGGCGAACAGGCCGAAGAAGACCAGCGAGCCCAGGCCCCACAGGAGCGGCGAGCGCAGCACCGGGGCGAACCCGATCAGGACGCCGGCCAGGCCGCCCGTGATCGCCCCGACCACGATGGGCACCCAGGCCCCCGACGTCCCCATGCCGAAGGTCATCAGCTCGTAGAGCACCGGGGAGGCATTGAGGAAGACGGAGCGCAGGTCCACCACGGAACCCACGAGCACGAGACCGGCCAGGAAGACCCCGGTGATCGCGCCGCCGGCGGCGCCGGCCGCGACTGCCAGAGGTCGCGAGGTCGCCACCAGGTCGCGCGCGGCGAAGTGGCCCACGACGGCGAAGGCGATGAGCAGCGCCGCCTGCCCGAGCTCGACGACGTCGATGATCAGTGGTCGCGAGGCGAAGACGGGGACGATGCCGACCAGGCACAGGTAGATGGCGACGGCCCCACCGAGCACGCCGACCCGAAGGAGGGTCCGCAGCGACCGGCGTCCCCGCGCCGCGGTCGGCGTCATGCCGGTCGCCTGGATGGTCGCGCTCATGCTCGACCCCTCGCACCGCGTTCACCCATGATCCCCGACGGCCGGAAGACGAGAACCAGCACGAGCATCGTGAAGGCCACCACGTCCTTCAGCTGGTTCGTCGCGGGCACCCCGAAGCCGGTCAGGAAGAGGGTGGGCCCGACCGCCTCGATCAGGCCAAGGAACAGGCCGCCGAGCATCGCGCCCGGCACGCTGCCGATCCCCCCCAGGACGGCCGCGGTGAAGGCCTTGATGCCTGGGATGAAGCCCATCGCGAACGTCACCTGCCGGAACGACAGGCCATACAGCACGCCGGCCGCACCGGCCATGGCGGCGCCGATGATGAACGTCAGGACGATCGCCCGGTTGGCATCGATGCCCATGAGGGCCGCCGTTCCGCGGTCCTCGGAGACCGCCCGGATCGCCGTGCCGACCTTCGAGCGCATGACCAGCAGGTACAGGCCGCCCATCATGCAGAACGCCGCGACGACCACGAGGACGTCCACCCAGCGCATGTTGAGCAGCGGGATGGGCGCGGTCTGGTCCAGGAACGTCACGTTCGGGTAGGCGTACAGGCCCGACCCGAAGAAGCCGCGGAAGGTGTACTGCAGGAACAACGACGCACCGATGGCGCTGATGAGCGGGACCAGCCTCGGAGCGCCACGGAGTGGCCGGTAGGCGACTCGCTCCACCCCCATCGCGAGCCCGACCGAGACGGCCATCGCCACAAGGATCATGATCAGGATGGCGATCAGGGTGCTGATCACGTTGTCCGAGATGGCGCCGACCTGCGCGAGGGCGACGGCGGCGAAGTAGCCGCCGAAGGCCCCGCCCATGAAGATCTCGCCGTGGGCGAAGTTGATCATGCGCAGGATGCCGTAGACCATCGTGTAGCCCAGGGCGATCATCGCGTAGATGCTGCCCAGGGTGAGCCCGTTGCCGATGAGCTCGAACCAGTCGCTGAACGTGTACGTGCCGCCCAGCAGGGTCAGGGCGGACCCCAGCACGACCACCAGGATGACGACGACACGGAACGCCCACAGGAACGCGGCGATCGCGACATCGGTGAGCCGGTCCAGCAAGCGGACGTTCACTGGTGGTCTCCGTCAGGTGGCGGATGGACAGCGGGGACAAGCGGGCGCCGCCCGCTCGTCCCCGCGGATCGATCGACCCTCCCTGTGAGAGAGGGTCGATCGAGCTGACGCTACGGCCAGATCGGAGCCGTCGGCAGCTTCACCTTGTCGATGTTCTCCTGGGTGATCTCGTAGACGGCGATGACCGGCGCGCCGCAGTCCCCGCTGGGGCTGCAGGACAGGGTGCCGGTGAGGCCCTGGAAGTTCTTGGTCGCGAAGATGGCGTCCCGGAGGGCGCCCTTCGGGACGCTCAGCGAACCATCGGCGTTCTCCACGGCCACCTTGTCGAGCGCGGCGAACAGGATGTTCGTGGCGTCGTAGGCATGGGCGTGGAAGACGCTCAGCGGGTCGCCGCCGAACGCGGCCGCCCGCTTCTTGAGGAAGTCGGCATAGCCGGCCCCGAAGGCCGTGAAGTCCGGGCTCGACAGGTAGTGGCCCAACGCCGACTGGCCGGCCGCCTTGAGGAAGTCGGCGGAGAAGTGGCCGTCCGCGCCCATGGTCTTGACGTTCTCGAGGCCGGTGACGGTCCCGACCGCCGACCTCAGGAACCCTGCCTCGGCGATGAACACCGGGAAGTAGATGATCTCCGGCTTCGTGGCCGCGATCGTCTTGAGGACCGTGCTCATGTCGGTCTGGCCCTTGGAGACGGCCTCCTGGGACGTGATCGTGCCACCGAGCTTGGTGAACTCGTCGGCGAAGACCTGCTGGAGGGCCTCGGCGTAGCCGCTGCCGTCGTGAATGGTGGCGGCCTTGGTCAGCTTCAGCTCGTTGTACGCGAACTCAGCCGCGGCCTTGCCCTGGAACGAGTCGCTGTGGGCCGTTCGGGCGTAGCCCGCGTAGGTCGCGTCGCGATCCGGAAAGGTCAGCGCCGGGCGGGTGTTCGACGGCGAGATCGTCGTCAGGCCGGCATTGGTGAGGGTCTTGATGCCACCGATGGTCTCGTCGGAGCAGGACGACCCGATGAGGCCGACGATCGTGCTGTCGGCGGCGAGCTTCTGGGCCGCGATCGCGCCGCCCTCGGGGGTGCACAGGCCATCTTCGGTGGTCAGACGGATGTCGTGACCCTTGAACGTGCCCCCCCGGTCGTTGATGGCGATCACGACACCCTGCTTGGAGTCTTCACCCAGGGACGCATCGGCCCCGGACAGGACGCCCCAGTAGGCGATGTGGATCGGCTCACCCTTCGGGATGGTGACGGTGCCGAGCGGATCCTTGATCGGAGCAGTGGTTGCGGTACCGCCGCCGCAGGCCGCCACCACGATGGACGCGGCTGCGAGAGCCGCAGCCACACGGGCGAGTTTCATGCGCGTCTCCTCCTCCTCTTCCCACCGCCTCGAGCGCTCGGCTGACGTCCGCGATGCGTGACGTCAGCGGTGATCGTGCCTCCCCGTCGCCCTTGGACGACGTGCTTCCCTCCTGGGAGCACATGGCGGGCGGCGGGGCGCTCGGGCGGGGGCCCACTTGGCTCTCCATGCGTTGCAGCCGGAGAGATGACGTATATTAAGCGGCGGCGACCCGAATGCAACACGGGTGTCCTGCGCCCCGGCGTGGCCGGGGAGCG
>CAZVPS010000119.1:0-6848 GCA_964629105.1 uncultured Anaerolineaceae bacterium | reverse complement strand
GCCTTCGAGCGCCTCCCCAAGAAGCTCGCCCTCCCGATCTTCAGCTCCGACGCGATCAGCTCCTCCGCCTACGCCACGGAGGAGATCCTGCGCGTCTTCGTGGTCGCCGGCGCGGGGGCGCTCTTCGTCTCGATCGAGATGGCGCTCGCGATCGCAGGGCTCCTCGCGGTGGTCTCCCTCTCGTACCGCCAGGTCTGCCGCGCCTACCCGTCGGGCGGCGGCGCCTACGTGGTGGCCCGCGAGAACATCTCCCACCTCGCGGGGCTCGTCGCGGCCGCCGCGCTCCTCATCGACTACGTCATGACCGTCGCGGTCTCCACCGCGTCGGCCGTGTCACAGGTCTACTCGGTCGTCCCGGAGCTCTATGACATCCGCATCGAGATCGCGCTCGGCGCGATCGCCCTGATCACCATCGCGAACCTCCGCGGGCTTCGCGAGGCCGGGCTCTTCTTCGCCAGCCCGACCTACGTGTTCGTGGGAATGACCGTGCTGATGATCGGCCTCGGGATCGCCCGGATCGCGGCCGGCGAGCATCCCGTCTCCGCGCCCCCCGCGGATCAGCTCGTCCCGCTGGGGACCCAGACGCTGGGGGTCATCCTCATCCTCCGCGCCTTCGCGGCCGGATCCGTGGCCCTGACCGGCGTCGAGGCGATCGCCAATGGCGTCCCCGCCTTCAAGCCACCCGAAGCGAAGAACGCCGCGAACACGATGCTGGCGATGGCGATCCTGCTCGGCGTCCTCTTCATCGGGATCACGATCGTGGCCGACGGCTTCGGGATCCGGCCAACCCAGGAGGGTGGGCCGACGGTGGTCGCGATGGTCGCCGCGGCGGTCTTCGGCGACGGGACGGTCCCCTTCGTCCTCTTCCAGGCCTCCACGGCACTCATCCTCTTCCTGGCCGTCAACACGAGCTTCAACGCCTTCCCGCGGCTCGCCGCGATCCTGGCCCAGGACGACTACATGCCGCGCCAGTTCGGGTTCCGCGGCGACCGCCTGGCATTCTCCTGGGGAATCGTCGCCCTGGCGACGGTCGCCGGGGTGATCCTCGTCATCTTCGGGGGCGACACCCACGCGCTCATCCCGCTCTACTCTATCGGGGTCTTCGTAACCTTCACGCTCTCCCAGGCCGGCATGGTCCGCCACTGGTTCACCGTCCGCGAGCCGGGCTGGTGGTGGCGAGCGGCGATCAACGCCCTCGGCGGGACGCTGACCCTCGTCGTCCTCGCGGTGGTCGCCAGCGTGAAGTTCGTCGACGGCGCGTGGCTGGTGATCGTCCTGATCCCGTTCCTGATCCTCGTCTTCCTGTTCATCCACCGCCAGTACGCCACGTCGCGGGCGCAGGTCGCCCTGCGACCCGACCAGGTCGTTCCCGAGCCGCGCCGCCACGAGCGGGTCGTGGTGCCGGTGAGCGGGCTCAACCGCGCCGTCATCCAGGCGGTCAACGTCGGGCGCTCCGTCTCGAGCGACATCCGGGCCGTTCTCGTGTCGGAGGACCCCGTCTACTCGGAGGAGGTGCGGAGTGCGTGGGAGCGACAGGTGCCCGGCGTGCCGCTCGTCGTCGTCGAGAGCCCGTACCGTGCCCTGACCGGTCCCTTGCTCGCCTACCTCGAGGTCCTCGACCACACCTGGCCGCCCGACAAGGAGGCACCGGTCACGTTCGTGGTGATCCCGGAGTTCGTGCCGCGGCACTGGTGGGAGCGAGTCCTGTACAACCAGTCCACCGCCGAGCTGCGGCGAGCCTTGCTCGGGCGGCCCAATACGGTCGTCACGACGGTCCCCTACCGGCGCGAGGAGCCTGCGACGTTCCGGAGGCGCGACGGGACGGACGCCGAGGACGGCTGATCCCCGACGGCCGAGCGCGGGCGGCGGTGCTATCGTGTGAGGCTGGTTCCGCCCGCCGGACGCTGACGCGGCGTGGTGCACCCTGATCCGGAGGATCATCGCCTCCCGTGGCCGACAAGCACGTTCCCGCCTTTGCCCGCGCCGTCGTCGCCCTGAACGGCGGATCCTCCGACGCGCGGATCCTGCGCCTCGTCCTGGAGCTGGCGAAGCCCGCCCACGCCGAGGTCGTCGCGGTCCACGTCGTCGAGATCGACTGGACCCTGCCCCTGGACGCGAACGTCGCCGAGCGCAGCGAGGAGGCCCAGCGCGTCCTCGACATGGCCGAGACCCAGGCCGAGCATGCCAAGCACGCGCTGGAGGCGGTCCTGATCCAGGCGCGCGACGTCGGCGCTGCCCTCGTCGACGAGGCGGTGGAGCGGGACGCCGACCTCCTGGTGCTCGGCCTGCCCTACCGCAAGCGGTTCGGCGGCGACTTCGCCATCGGCCGCACCGTTCCCTACGTCCTGAAGAACGCCCCGTGCGCCGTCTGGGTGGCGCGCGAGGCGATGCCCGAGGAGCACAGAGCATGAGAGCCGTCATCGTCGGCTGCGGTCGCGTCGGCGCCACGATGGCGCGAATGCTGGATGCCGCCGGCCACGAAGTCACGATCCTCGATCTCGTCACCCGCGCGTTCGACCGCCTGCCGGCGACCTTCCGGGGCAACGCCGTGCGCGGCGATGGCACCGACGAGGACACGCTGCGCCGCGCCGGCACGCAGGGCGCGGACCTCTTCCTGGCCCTCACCGAGGGCGACAACCGCAACGTCATGGCCGCCCAGCTCGCCCTTGAGGCACTCGGGATCCACCGCGTCTACGCCAAGGTCAATGATCCCGTGAGAGCGCAGGCCTACGCGGAGCTGGGGATCGGGACGATCTGCCGGACCACGATGATGGCCGACGCGCTGCTCGGCGCCGTCGGGCAGCCGGGCGGCGGGGAGGCTTCGGTGCGCGAGGGATCCGGCCACCACCACGAGGCCGCGCCGGCGGCCGCGGCACCGACCACCGGGGAGGGCTGAGCCATGTTCGTGCTTGTCGTGGGTGGCGGGAAGGTCGGCTACTACCTGACCAAGGAGCTGAGCGAGTCGGGCCACGAGGTCGTCCTCATGGAGAAGGACCGCATCCGGGCCAACCAGATTGCCGACGAGATCGGCTCGATCGTCGTGGCCAAGGACGGCTGCGAGGGGAGTTCGCTGGCCGAAGCGGGCGCCAACCGCGCCGACATCGTGGCGGCCGTCACCGGCGACGACGAGGACAACCTCGTCATCTGCCAGATGGCGAAGCACCATTTCAGCGTCCGCAAGACGATCGCCCGCGTCAACAACCCGAAGAACGAGCCGCTCTTCAAGCACCTCGGCATCGACGAGATCATCTCGCCGACCCGGATGATCCTCGGCTCGATCGAGCAGGACATCCCCGTTCATGAGCTGCTCCACCTGACCTCGCTGTCGGGCGATTTCGAGATCATCGAAGCCTACCTGGACGAAGGCTCCCCGGCGGTCGGCCGGAACCCCCGCGACATGGTGCTGCCGGACGGCTGCGCCATCGTGGCGATCGTCCGTGACGACGTGGCCCAGGCGGTCCGCGGCGACATGGTCCTCCAGGCGGGCGACAAGGTGATCGCGACAGGGCGCCCGGAATGCGAACCGGCCCTCCACGAGACGCTCATCGGGGTGGCGGCCCCGTAGCCGTCCCGGGCGCCGTCCCGCAGGGGCCCGCCTCAGCAGGACAGCAGGCTCAGGTCCGGAGAGCCCTCCGCGGGGGGCGGGTCGCCCTCGAACGCGTCGCGCACCGCGCGCCGCATCTGCTCGACGGACGCGGGGGTCACGACTTCCGGGTAGCCGGCGGCCGGCGTGAAGGCGAAGCGCTCGATCCTCCGCGTGTCGATCTGGTCGGCGAGGGCGAGCAGGCGCGGCAGCTCCTGGAGCGGGATGTTCGTGTAGAGCGAGTCCTTGGCGATCCGGACCAGGTCCGGGAGCCTGGGCAGCATCGTGCAGGGATTGATCTGCTTGCGGACCGCCACGAGGAGGAGCTGCTGGCGGCTCATCCGGCCGTAGTCCGAGTCCTGGTGGCGGGATCGGGCGAACGCGAGGGCCGTCGAGCCGTCGAGGCGCTGGAGGCCCGGCAGGATCTCGAGCACCCGGGTGCCGCTGCCACCCTCGTTGGGGTACTTCTTGTCGTAGATCCGGTAGGGGACCGTGATCTCGATCCCGCCCAGCGCGTCGATGAGGCGGACGAATCCGTTCATGTCGACCGAGACGACGCCGTCGACGGAGACCGCGGTGATGTTCCCGACGGCTGCCGAGAGCGCCCGGTAGCCACGGGTCGTGCTGTTGCCGGGCCACGCCGTCCGGATCTGGCCGGCGCGCCAGAGGGCATTGAGGAGGTCCGGGAAGACCCCGCCGCGGTAGGTCGCCGCGTACGGCTCGGGCAGCGGGACGTTGAGCAGGTTGCGCGGGATGCCGAACATCGCGGCGCGGGCCGTCGCCAGGTCCACGGTGAGCAGGATCATCGTGTCCGTTCGGAGCGAGAAGCGGCCCGGTCCGGCGTCGCCGCCGATCAGGAGGACGTTGAGGCGGCCGTCGTCGGCCCAGTAGGGGATCCCGCCGGTGGCGGGCTTCGCGGTCGGCGCGGGAGTTGGCCCCGGCGTCGCGGTCGCGGCCGCGGGCGTGACGCCCGGCTCCGGCGTCGGGGTCGCCACACCGGCGGTCCCGTCTCCGTCGTCGCCCCACGCGGGCCCGCCCCCGGTCGACGGGGCGAAGACGCCGGTGAGCAGGTCGTAGCCGTTCCAGCCAACGTACGCCACGGCGCCGTGGAGCAGCGTCGTCGCGGCGAGGAGGGCGGCCATGACCACGGCGGTGCCCGCCGTGAGCGTTCGGCGCCCACCCTTCGGCCCGCGGGCCACGCGCCCAGCATCCACGATCGCCCAGGCGCGGTAGATGAGGAAGGCGGCGTCCGCGACGAGGATCGCCAGGAGGACGAAGGGCTGGACGGCGAACTCGGCGAGGCCAAGGGCGCCGCCCGCGGCGACGACCGTCCCGATGCCGAGAGCGACCGCCGCCACGAAGGGAATCGAGATCGCCAGACCGCGCCTGCCCTCGCCCGCCCACGCCTGCCCCAGCCCTGGGACGAGGAACGAAAGGAGGGCGGCGACACCCGGGGATCGCCGACGCAGGATGGGGGGGCGAGGCGAGGGGTGGTTCATGGACTCCTGGATCGGTCGCGCGGCGCGTGCCGGACCCGGCGGCAATACTAGCGACATGAGGGACGCCCGGCCGCCCACCGCCGCGACGGACCGCACGCGGGCACTCGCCCGGGCCGGCTCGATCGTGCTGGCGGGCTACCTCCTGGCCCGCGGGCTCGGGTACGTGCGGGTGCTCGTGAACGGCGCGGTCTTCGGCGCGGGACCGGAGCTGGACGCCTTCTACGCCGCGTTCCGGCTGCCGGACCTCGTCCTGAACCTGGTCGCGACGGGCGCTCTTGCCGCCGCCGTCGTCCCGGCGCTGGCCGGGCTCGTGGACGGACGAGCCCCGGGGCGGGCCAGCCGCACCGCGTCGGCCCTCCTGACCTGGGGCGGGATCGCCTTCGCCGCCTTCGGGCTCGTGCTCGCTCTCGGGGCGCCGCTGCTCGTGCCGCTCCTCGCGCCCGGCTTCGACGCCGCCACGCGGGAGCTGGCGGTCTCGCTGACCCGCGAGATGGCGCCCGCGCCGCTCCTCCTCGGCCTCGGCTCGCTCGTCAGCGGCGTCCTCAACGCCCATCGCCGCTTTGGCCCCGCGATGCTCGGACCGATCGCGTACAACGTGGTGACGGTCGGTTGCGCGCTGGTCCTGAGCGGCACGCTGGGAATCCGGGCCCTGACGGTCGGCGTGGTCGTGGGGTCGGCCGCGCACCTCCTGGTCCAGCTGCCGGCCCTCGTCGGGACCGGCCTCCGGATCCGGCCCTCGGTCTCGCTGGCCGACCCGGGCCTCGGCCGGGCCGTGGCACTGCTGGGGCCGCGCGCCCTGGGGCTCTCCACGGGCCAGATCCAGCTGATCGTCGTGGTCGCCCTCGCCTCCACGCTGCCGGCCGGCAGCGTCACCGCCTTCACCGTTGCCTTCACCCTCTTCCAGGTTCCCGCGGGCCTCCTCGGGGTGCCCGTCGGGACGGTCGCCCTGCCCGAGATGTCCGACGAGCACGCCCGCGGCGGGACCGGCCCGCTCGGCCAGATCGCGACCTCGGGGCTGCGCCTCGTCCTCTTCCTCGCTCTGCCCGTCGCCGCCGTGGGGGTCGCCCTGGCCCCGGAGGCGGTCTCCATCCTGTTCGGGTACGGCAGGTTCGACGCGGGAGACGTGGCCCTCGCGGCCGCGGCGGTCCGGATCCTCTTCTTCTCGCTGGCGGCGGAATCCGTCACGGCGCTCGCGGGACGCGCCCTCTACGCCACCGACCGGACGCGGGCGGTGATCGTGGCAGCCCTCGCCGACTTCGCCGTCACCGCGGGACTGGCCGTGCTGCTCGTCGGGCCGCTCGGGCTTGACGGCCTGGCGACCGCCTTCGTCGTGGGGGCCATGGTGGAGGCCCTGTTCCTGGTCGCGCGGCTGCGCAGCGCCGTCCCCGGCCTGGACCGGGCGGCCGTGGGAGCCGCCGCGGCGCGGTCCGCTCTCCTCGCGATGGGGGCTGGCGCGGCCGGCTGGCTGATCGCCGGCGGCGTGGCAGCGCTGGACGCCGGCCCGCACGGGCGAATCGCGACGGCCGTGGCCGTGGCCGTGGCGACCGGGACCGCTCTCAGCGCCTACGTCGGGGCGTCCCTCCTCCTGCGAGCGCCGGAGATCGCGCTCGTGCGACGCACGTTTGGCCGGCGCCGCGGCCCAGGTGCGCGGAGCGGCATTCCGTAGAGCGCGGCAGAAACGAGCGTACCCTCGGACACGCGCACCCCTGATGCTGTTCTCGTCCAGATACGTCCGTGACATCAGGACGTCCGCGCCCCGCCGGCTC
>CAZVPS010000118.1:0-6850 GCA_964629105.1 uncultured Anaerolineaceae bacterium | reverse complement strand
GATTCGAACCTGCGACCTTCGGCTCCGGAGGCCGACGCTCTATCCACTGAGCTACTGGCGCGCGGGGCGGCCGCCAGTGCGGCGCCGCGAGGCGGGATTGTACTCCCTCCGGTCCCGCGGGCCCGGAAAACGTCGAAGCGGCCCCCGAAGGAGCCGCTTCGATGCTGTCCCGGTGAAGCGGGCCCGTTGCCGGACCACTTCTGCCGCGTTCCAAGGGCATCTATCACGCCGGCTGCACCGGCTACCCTGACCCTACCTACCCATGACCCTGTAACTGGGGCAGCGGTCGCTTGCGCGACATCCGGCAGTGTAGCCGAACATGCCCTGGGACTCAAGGGTTTCCGTGCATTTCTGTGCATTTCGCGGTTAATAATCCGCAACCTTCGGGCGCCGAGCACGAAACGAGCCCGAACCGAGCACGGATCGCCGCAGTCAGTCCTCGATGACGGTCACGGCCATCATCGCCACCGGCTTGTGCGGGTAGTCGCGGCTGTCGCGCTCGGCGGTCGCGGTCGCGTCGACGACCTCCAGGCCGGAGAGTACCTTCCCGAAGACCGTGTAGCTCTTCGGCAGCTTCCCCCGCTGGTCGGCGTGGCAGATGAAGAACTGCGAGCCGTTCGTGTTCGGGCCCGCGTTCGCCATGGCGAGGGCGCCCCGCTCGTAGTCGCCGGAGAACTTCTCGTCGTCGAACCGGTAGCCGGGACCGCCCTGGCCGACGCGCCCGCGGTTGCGGACCTCGCCCTTCTCGTTCACGCGTCCATACTCGCCGTCGCCGCCCTGGATCATGAAGCCGGGGATGACCCGGTGGAAGATGACGCCGTCGTAGAAGCCCTCCCGGGCGAGCTTGATGAAGTTCGCCACCGCCTTCGGGGCGTCGGCGTCGGCGAGCTCGACGACGATGTCGCCGGCGCTGGTCGCGATGGTGGCCTTCGTCACGGGATCCTCCTCGGGTCGTGGGGTTGGTGCCGGCGCGCCGGCGCGCGGACGGTCAGGGGCGGCTGACCGTGGCCCTCGTGATCGCGACGGGCTCGAGGGCCGCGTTGGCGGGCGAGCCGGAGTTCGGCATGGCGGCGATGGTGTCCACGACGTCCATCCCCGAGACCACGGTCCCGAGGATCGCATACGTGTTCGCCGATTCGAGGGCTGCCCTCGCCTGGTCGTCGAGGACGATGAAGAACTGGCTCCCCTGCGAGTTGGGGGCCGGCGTCCGGGCCATCGCCACGGTGCCCCTGGCGTACGGCGTGGTCACCGGATCGTCCGTGATCGTGTAACCGGGGCCGCCGGTTCCCACGAGGTTCGGGTCGACGTTTGGCTGCCGCCCGTTCTCGCCGTCGCCACCCTGGATCACGAAGCCCGGGACGAGGCGATGGAAGACGACGCCGTCATAGAAGCCGCACTCCGCGAGGGCCACGAAGTTGCCCGTGGCGTTGGGGGCGAGCGAGCCCTTCACCTCGATGACGATGTCGCCCTTCTCCGTCGCCAGGGTGACCGTCGCGGTGGCGTCGGCGGCGAGCGGCGCGCGGGCGCTCTTCGGGCAGGAGTCCGGGATTCCCCCGGCCGGCCGGCTGGCCGGCACGTCCGATGGCGCGTCCGACGGCGCGACCGACGGTGCCTGCGTGGGGCCGCCAAACGGCATGATCGGGCCCGCCGTGGGGCCGCACGCGGAGACCGCGACTGCGGCGGCGAGGGCGAGGGCGATGAGGGGACGAGCGGGTGCGTGGATCATGCGGCGGCCTCCATGGCTGCGGGGTACTCGATGCGGCCGGTGAGGAGCGCCTCGCCGAGCACGACGCCGGCGGCGCCGGCTTCGCGGAGGCGCCGGATCCCGGCCAGGTCGACGACGCCGCCCGCGACGAGCACCTCGAGGTCGAGGTCCCGCACGAGGCGGCCGATCAGCGCGACGTCCGGCTCGGCGCCGCCGTGGGTGAGGACGAGGCGGCGCACGCCGAGCCCGGCCAGCTCGCTCGCGACCTCCTCGAAGGCCGGGCGGCGCCCTCCGCGCCAGGAGAACGCGGCCACGCGGTCCGGTCGCGGGTCCAGCCCGACCGCGAGCCAGTCGCCGGCGACCTCCAGGCACGCGCGCAGGGTCGCGTGGTCGTCGGCCATGCTCATCGGGACCACGACCCGGGTCGCCCCGGCGGCGAACGCCAGCCGGACCTGCTCCGGCCCGTCGAGGCCGCCGGCGACCTGGAGCGGGACGGCGACGCGCGCCGCGATCCGCGCAACGGCGTCGAGGTTGGCGGGCCGCCCCTGCTGGGCCCCGTCGAAGTCGACGAGGTGGACGACGCGCGCCCCCTGGTCGACGAAGCGGGCGGCGATCGCCTCCGGACGGTCGGTCGGGGCGCCGACGCCGGCCGCGGCACCGGGCCAGAAGACGATCCGCGAGCGGCCCGCGGTGAGGTCGAGGGAGGGGATGACGAGCACGTGTCCGGGGTGCCGGGTCAGGCGCGCGGGGCGCCGACGGGCGCTGGCTTCGTCCAGGCCCCGGTTGCGGCGGCGGCGTCCGCGCCCACGGCTGGGCGCGTCCCGGCGGTCTCCGCGAGGGCCTCGCGGACGGCGCCAATCGTGGCGTCGACGTCGGCGCGCTCGATCCCGTGATGGGTCACCGCACGCACGGTGCCGTGGGGGTAGGAGACCATCAGGACGCCGCCCGCGGCGAGCGAATCCAGGAACGCGGCCCGGTCGCGGGCCGCGCGGAAGACCACGAAGTTCGTCACGGCCCGCCCGGGATCGAGGCGCCCGGGCGTCGGCTGGGCGATTCCGCCGGGCGATTCGACCCCCTCGAGCTCGGCCAGGCCCTCGGCGAGAAGCCGCGCGTTCGCATGGTCCTCGGCCAGGCGCTCGATCATCCCGTCCCCGCCGTCCGAGAGGGCGACGAGCCCGGCCGCGGCCAGGACGCCGGCCTGGCGCATGCCGCCGCCGAGGAGCTTCCGGGCGCGCCGGGCGCGCCGGATGAATCCCTGCGTGCCGACCACGACCGAGCCGACCGGGCAGGCAAGGCCCTTCGAGAGGCAGAACGTGACCGAGTCGGCGGGGGCCGCGAGGGCGGCCGGGGTGACGCCCAGGGCCACGACGGCGTTGAAGAAGCGGGCCCCGTCGAGGTGGAGGGGAATCCCGTTCCGGCGGGCGACCGCCGCGACCGCCTCCTCGTAGGCGACGGAGAGCGGGCGGGCCATCGAGTGGGCGTGCGTGTTCTCGATGGCAATCAGGCCCGTCATCGGCTCATGGGCGTCGTCGGGGTCGCGGAAGGCCGCCTCGATGGCCGCCGGGTCGATCGTCCCGTCCGGGTCCTCGGGCAGCGAGCGCACCGATGCCCCGACCACCACGGCGTGGCCGGCCGCCTCGTCCAGCACGAGGTGGCTCGTGGCCGCCGCGATCACCTCCTCGCCGCGGGCCAGATGCGCCATCTGGGCGACGAGGTTGCCCATCGTCCCCGACGCCACGAAGACCGCCGCCTCCTTGCCGAGCAGCTCCGCCGCCCGCGCCTCCAGGGCATTGACGGTGGGGTCGTCGCCGAAGACGTCGTCACCCACCTCGGCGGCGGCCATGGCGCGGCGCATCGCGGGCGTGGGGTGGGTGACCGTGTCGGAGCGCAGGTCGATCCGGGGCATCGCGGGCAGGATAACGCGGGGAGGCCCCGAGGGCCGTCGCGGCGGTCGCCGCGGTGCGCCGCGGCCGGCTTCGTGCTAGATTCCGCCGGCCGCGGACCCGTGGTGTAGCGGCCCAACATGCCAGCCTGTCACGCTGGAGATCGCCGGTTCGAATCCGGTCGGGTCCGCCATCAAGCTCAGTCCAGCGCCCCGTCGTCGCGATGGGGCGTTTCGATTCGCCCCGCCGCCGCCTCCTGCTAAGCCCAGGCCGGCGAAGAGGTCCGTCTCCGGGAGGTTGGGCCCCAGCGGCACGCGCGAGGCGCGGAGGATGAACGTCTCCTCGCCCCACAGCTCGGCGAGGGCCTCCTTCCCGAGAGCCATGAGCGGGCTGTCCGTGAGCGAGATCTGCGTCCGGTGGGCCAGCAGCGCCTCCCAGCGGGCGTCGCCGAAGGCGCGCACGTCGATGCGGGTCGTGATCAGGGCGTCGTCCACCGTGGAGCGGCGCATGAACTCGTCCCAGCGGGCCAG
This sequence comes from uncultured Anaerolineaceae bacterium, assembly GCA_964629105.1. Lineage (GTDB taxonomy): Bacteria > Chloroflexota > Limnocylindria > Limnocylindrales > CSP1-4 > CTSoil-043. Next base: position 2,732 of record CAZVPS010000118.1, on the reverse strand, counting down.
CTCCTCGGGGCTCGCTTCGGCCGGCCGCGACCACCACGAGGCCATCCCCGCTGCCTCGGCGCGGGCCGCCATCGCTTCGCGGCGCGTGCGTGAGATGGCCTGTTCGTAGAGCTTGGCCGGCGCCCACGGCTCGAGGCCCCCGTCGGTGACCGACGGCCCCGACCCGCCGTGCTCGGGCGCCACCTGCTCGGGGTGCCATTCCGGGTCGCCCGCCCGGTAGAAGGCGCCGATCGCCACCTGGTGGGCCCGGATGTGGTCGGGATGGCCGTAGCCCCCGAAGTCGTTGTAGTGCGTCATCACGTCGGGGCGGTGGACCCGGACCAGCCAGACGAGGCGCCGGATGGCGTCGTCGAGGTCGGCCTGCCAGAAGGAGCGCGGGTCCTGGTTGCCGGGCGTCCCCATCATCCCGGAGTCCCGGTAGCCCAGGTTCTCCCAGGCCGTGACGCCGAGGGCCGTCAGGGCGGCCTCCAGCTCGCCGGCGCGGATCTCGGCGAGCCGACGGTGGTTCTCCGGCGTGTCCAGCTCGGGGACGACGATCTCGCCGAGCTCGCCGCGCGTGCAGGTGATGACGACGACGCCGTGGCCCTCCGCCGCGGCTTTCGCCATGACGCCTCCAGTCCCCATCGTCTCGTCGTCGGGGTGGGCGTGGACGGTCATCAGGGTGTGGTGGACCGAAGGGGACGGGGACGCGGACATGACGCGATCCTACCCCGACGGCCGGCTGTGCAGGCCGGAACCGGGCCCAGACCCGATCCACCACTCGCTACCATGCGCGGGTCATGATCGCGAGCCACGCGCCCGGCCCGCTCGCCGGGCTCCTCGTCGCCGACTGCAGCACGGTGCTCGCGGGTCCGTACGCGACGATGCTCCTCGGCGACCTCGGGGCGGACGTCGTCAAGGTGGAGCCGCCGGAGGGCGATGGGACGCGGGGCTGGGGGCCTCCGTGGGTCGGCGAGGGCGCCAACCGCACCGCGGCCTACTACCTCGCCGTCAACCGCAACAAGCGATCGCTCCGCCTCGACCTCAAGACCGCGGACGGCCGCGAGGTGCTCGGCCGCCTGCTCGCCCGCGCCGACGTCCTGGTGGAGAACCACCGCGTGGGCGGCTTCGCCCGCCTCGGTTTCGACGAGGCGACGCTCACGGAGCTGAACCGGCGGCTCGTGCACCTCGCGATCTCCGGCTACGGGCCGACGGGCCCGGAGGCGGCGACGCCCGGCTACGACTTCATCGTGCAGGCGGTCTCCGGGCTGATGTCGATCACGGGGCACCCGGCGGCCGACGGCGGCGAGCCAACGAAGGTGGGGGTGGCGATCAGCGACCTGACCACCGGGATGCTGGGCGCGACGGCAGTGCTGGCCGCGATCGCCGGGCGGGACCGGCCCGGGTCGCCGGCCTTCGGCCGCGGCCAGCGGATCGACATCTCGCTCCTGGAATCGACGCTGTCGTGGCTGGCGAACCAGGCCCAGAACCTCTTCGCGACCGGGGAACCGCCTTCCCGGCGAGGCAACGCCCACCCGAGCATCGTCCCCTACGAGACGTTCGCCACGGCCGACGGGGAGATCGCCGTCGCGGTGGGAAGCGAGCGCCAGTGGCCCCGGTTCACGGCGGCGATCGGTGCGCCGGAGCTGACCGACGATCCGCGCTTCGCGACCAACGGCGTCCGGGTGGCGAACCGTGACGCGCTGCGCCCGCTCGTCGCGGCCCTTCTCGCCGCGGAGCCCTCGGCGACGTGGCTGGCCCGTTTCGCAGAGGCGGAGGTGCCCGCCGGCCCGATCAACGACCTGGCGACGGCGTTCGCCTCGCCGCAGGTGGCCGCCCGCGGGCTGCTGGCGGAGGTCGAGCACCCCGTCCTCGGGAGGCTCCGCCAGGTCGGCCCGCCCTTCGAGCTGCACGCCACGCCGGCCTCCGTGCGGACCGCGCCGCCGCTCCTGGGCGAGCAGACGGACGCCATCCTCGCGGAGCTCGGGTACGCGGCCGAGGAGGTCGCGCGCCTGCGCGGCGAGGGCACCGTCTAGGACCGACCCGTCTAGCCGCGACCCGTCCTGCGGCGACTCGACCCGGACGATCGTTCCCCCATCCCGTCCAACGGAGTGATGGCCGCGCGCACCGCCCGACCCCAGCATCCGGGTGATGAGCGCTCACCCGACGTCCGTTCCCCTCGTCGCGCCCCCTGCCTTCCGGGATGGCGAGCGCCCCGCCGCCGAGTCTCCGCGTCGCGTGGCGCTCGTGCGCCTGGTCGCGCTGGCGGCCCTGGCCGTGACCGCCGCCTAGCTGACGTGGCGGGTCGTCGCCGGGACCGTCAACGTCGCGGCGTGGTGGGTCGCGGTGCCCCTTCTCGTGGTCGAGATCCACAACGCCTTCGGGCTCATCCTCTTCACGGTCGCCCTCTGGGAGGTCGACGGGGGACCGACGCCTCCGCGCGCCGCGCCCGTCGCCCCGCCGGGCCTCCGGATCGCCGTCCTCGTTCCCACCTACAACGAGCCCGTCGAGGTTCTCCTGCCAACCGTCGCCGCCTCGGTGGCCCTGCGGCCGGCCCACGAGACGTGGGTCCTGGACGACGGGCGACGCGACGAGATCCGCCGGATGGCCGAGCGACTCGGGGCGCGTTACCTGACCCGACCCGACAACGCCCACGCGAAGGCCGGCAACCTGAACCACAGCGTGACCGAGGACATCCTCCCCGGGGTCTGCGCCGGGCGATCGCGCGCGTGGCCGCCCTCAACGCCGGCGCG
>CAZVPS010000117.1:0-6853 GCA_964629105.1 uncultured Anaerolineaceae bacterium | reverse complement strand
GGCCGTTCTCGTACACGGCCTGCCCGCTGTTACACCAACTCTAGGGACACGACCCTGGAGTGCATCCTTTCTACACGTGGTTCGAGCATGACGGGGTCACCGGTCCCAACATCGCCACGGTCTACAGCGATCGCGGCTTCGGCGTCCGCGCTCCCGTCGTCTTCTACAACCGCAGCAATGAGGCGGCCGCGCAGCTCAAGCCGGGTGATGTCGATTGGGATGAGGTGTTCGCCACAGGCGTTCGCTGGTTTCACACCGGAGGCCTCTTCGCTGCTCTATCAGAGACTGCCGGAGAGCTCCAGATCGAGGGAATGCGGGCGGCAAGGTCGCACGGCGCGGTCGTGTCCTTTGATCTGAACCACCGCGCAAGACTCTGGAAGGTACGCGGAGGTTCGGATACGGCACGCAGGTTCCTCGACCGCGCTACTGCGGTGGCTGACGTCCTGATTGGCAACGAGGAAGATCTCCAGGTCCTTCTCGGCATATGTGGACCCGATGTAGCTAACGGGTCGGTATTGGACCCGAACGACTATGGTCGGCTGATCGAACGGGTCGCAAAGCGCTACCCTTCGCTGCACGTTGTGGCGACAACCCTCCGCGAGGTGCACTCCGCCAATCGTCACGGATGGAGTGCTCTGGCCTGGATCGACGGGCATCTGGAAGTCGCTCCGACTTGTGAGCTCGACATACTCGACCGAGTGGGGTCAGGAGATGGCTTCGCGGCGGGGTTCTTCTACGGCTTGTTGAATGGCGCGACTCCTGCTGAAGCCATCCGGCTGGGCTCGGCCCATGGTGCGCTTGTAGCCTCATATCCGGGTGACACGACCATGGCCACCGTTGAACAGGTTGTGAGCTTGGCTCACGGTGCGTCGGCGCGCATCCAGCGTTAGGATGCGTGACGCAATAACTTGACATGAACCGCCCTGACTTCGGTGGAGACTTCATCGCTTGGAGGAAGATGGAGTCACGGGCGATGCTGCGCCGGTCACGGGAGGGGAGGGTCGTCGGGCCCGGCGTCGCGGCCCGGCCCCGACCCGACGTGCTTCGGCGGCCGCCGGCCGCGGCGGAGCCAGCGGGCGGCCCTGTCCGGTGCCACCACGAGCGGCGCGACGTAGAGGACGACGAGGAACGGGACCAGGAAGCGACCCGGCCCCCTCACGGCGACGGCGCCCACCCCCAGGGCGACGAGCAGGAGAAGGTAGGCCCCCAGCCAGCCCTGCCGGATCCCCGCCTGGTAGAGGCGGCGCGTCGGGATCGCCGCCAGCACGAAGCAGAGCATTACGAGGGCGATGAGCCACGGCGCGGGGAGCCCCATCGCTCGATGATACGGCCGTCCGCCGGCCGCGCCCGTGTGCATCGCCCCCCCTTGCCTGGGGAGCACGTAACGGCCGGCGACGACCGTGCGCCTGCCCCGTCCTCGCGGACACCGAGTTGTTGGCGGATGAGGAGGCGCTCAGGGAGGGTAGTCGAGGTACTCGCCGGAGTTCCAAGCCAGGGCGGGCCGGCTCTCACCGCGCCCCGGGGTAACCGGCCGGCGGGCGAGCATCCGCGCAGGGTCGGCTTGGGTCGCTCACCCGCCGTTACGTGCTTCGGAGGCACATGCGCCGAGGCGCCCGCGTGCATGCGCCCGCCGGGCCGCTCGTGGGCCCACCGGCCCAGCCCTGCCAGGCCCGCCGCCAGGCGGACGGGCGATTCCGGCCGACGTGCTACCCTGATTGCTCGCCGCCTCGCGTGGCGAAGCGTCGCGTGGTCGATCCCCCTTCTCGAACGGACCGTGCGTTCCGCCCCTCCCTGTTCGGGAAGAGTGTGGAGGTCCCTCGTGACCACCGGTACCATCAAGAAGGTCGTTGCCGAGCGCGGCTTCGGCTTCATCGCCGCCGAGGATGCGAAGGAGTACTTCTTCCATCGCGACGGCCTGGACTCCTCGCTGAACTTCGACCGCCTCGCCGGCGGCGAGCGCGTCGAGTTCGAGATCGAGCAGAGCCCCAAGGGCCCTCGCGCCGCGCACGTGCGCTCCGCCTAGCCGGATTGCGGCCCGTCCAGCCGGACGGGCCGCGTCCGCATCTGGCATACGCCGGCCTCGCCCGCCGCGCGGAGCCGCAGCGGCCCGCACCCTCGCGAAACCGGCGTTGCCGACGCCCCGGAAGGAGCGACGCAATCGCCCGCACGGTGTTCGCCTCGAGCTACCCGCCCCGGCACTGTGGCATCGCCACGTTCACGCAGGCACTCTCGAGCGCGACCGGGGAGCGCGAGGTCGTCGCCCTCCACGAACCGGGCCCCAACCTCCTCTACCCCTCCGAGGTCCACCACCGGATCCGGCGCGAAGAGCCCGGCGACTACGCCCGGACGGCCCGCGACCTCTCCAGGTGCGCCGACGTCGTCTCCGTCCAGCACGATTACGGCATCTGGGGCGGCGACGACGGGGCGGCGGTCCTCGACTTCGTCCACGCCCTGGACGCGCCGGCGGTGGCCACCCTGCACACGGTCCTCCGGCACCCCACCCCAAATCAGCGCGCGATCACGCTCGAGCTCATCCGGGCCGCCGCCGCGACCGTTGTCATGTCGCGTGCCGCCGCGCACGTCCTGACCGCGACGTACGGTGTGGCCGCCCGAAGCCTGGACGTCATCCCCCATGGCGTGCCGAACCTTCCGCTCGTCGACTCCGAGACCATCAAGCCTGCCCTCGACTTGGCCGGGCGCGAGGTGATCCTGAGCTTCGGCCTGATCGGCCCCGGGAAGGGCCTCGAGCTCGTCCTCGACGCGCTCCCGGCCGTGGTCGCGGCGCGTCCGACGGCCTGCTTCGTCGTGGTGGGCGTCACGCACCCGAACCAGCTGGCGGTCGAAGGCGAGACCTACCGCCGCTCGCTCGAGGACCGCGTGGCACGGCTCGGGATGGGTCGCCACGTCCGGTTCGTCGATCGCTTCGTTGGCCGCGTCGAGCTCACCCGCTGGCTCGAGGGCGCCGACGTCTTCGTGGCGCCCTACCCGAACCTCGACCTGATCGGATCCGGGACCCTGTCGTACGCGGTGGGAGCCGGCTGCGCGATCGTCTCCACCCCGTACGCCTACGCCACGGAGCTCCTGGACGGCGGTCGAGGCCTGCTCGTGCCGCCCGGCTCGCCCGCGGCATGGGCCGACGCCATCATCGGCCTGCTCGAGAACACCGAGCTTCGGGCCGCCCTGGGCCGGCGCGCCCACGAGCACAGCCGGGCGATGGTCTGGTCGACCGTGGCGACCCAGTACCGCCAGCTGTTCGCGCGGGTCGTGGCCAGCGCTCGGCTCCAGGCCCGGCCGCTGGGGTCGCGATTCCTCGAGACCTCCGCTATCGTGGATGGCCGCTGACCGATTCACCACGGCCCCCGCCTCGCCGCGGAGGACAGGCCGCCGCGGCAACGAGGATCGCGTCGTTGCTCGCACCGGTCCGGACAGGAGCTTGCACATGGCGACATGGGATGCGCGAGACTGGCTGGCAGGCCTGATGGGCTGCGAGCGGGGTGACCTGGTCGTGCTCAGCACCGATCGCTACGGCGAGCGCGAGACCCAGGTGCGGTACGAGCGAGGCGGCCAGTCGGTGGCGCGCGTGATCGTCACCGGTCCGGTCCGCGACATGGGCGATCGCGAGGGTGGCGGCCACTGGCTCGTCTCCGCCCAGGTTGGCTGGGAGGCGAAGGGCGCCCAGAGCGTCCGCGTCCCCGAGTCCGAGGAGATCGTCTACTAGCTACGATGTCCGGCGTGACCGACGCCCGCTCCGGGGGTGTCCGCGGGCGGTTCGCCCGGACGCTCCCGATCCTCCCCGTCCTGCTCGCCGAGGCGATCCTCTGGCTCGGCTTCGGCGCGCTCCTGCCGGTCCTGCCGCTGTACATCACGGAGCAGGGGGTCGACACCGCGACGCTGGGCTGGATCGTGGCCGCCTGGCCGGCCGCCCGACTGCTGGGCGAGCCGCTCTTCGGCTGGCTCGCGGATCGCGGGGACAAGCGGCTTCTCATGCTGGCGGGGCTCGTCGCCACCGCGGTCGTGGTCCCGATGCCGCTCGTCCTGACCGGCGTCCCCGCCTTCCTGCTCGCCCGCGCCCTCGCCGGCCTCGCGACCGCCGCCTACGGCCCGGCCGCGCGAGCCTACATCCTCGACGCCACGCCCCCCGAGGAGCGCGGCGCGGCGTTCGGCCTGTACAGCTCGGCCCAGATGGGCGGCCTCGTCCTGGGACCGGCCTTCGGTGGCGTGGGCGCGGCGCTGGGCGGCGGCTACGTGTTTCCCTTCGCCTTCTGCAGCGCAGCCCTCGTCGGTGCCGCCCTGGTCCTAGGGCTGACGATCTGCCGCCGCCCGGCGCCCGTGCACGTCGCCGACGAGGCGGTCGCGGCGCAGGCTGTCGCCGACGCGCCCTCGTCGCTCTGGAACCGGCTCCTCCTGGCGGCCATCATCATCAACGTGGGGAGCTTCTTCGCCTCCGGGACCTACGAGGTCATCTGGAGCCTCTGGATGACCGCGCTGGGCGCCGACATCGGCCTCATCGGCCTCACCTTCGCGGCGTTCGGCCTGGGCGTCGTGGTCGTCTCGCCCTTTGCCGGGCGATGGTCGGATCGGCGTGGCCCGGTCCCGCTCATCGTCCTCGGCAGCCTCGGCGCGGCGCTGGCCGGAATCCTCTACGCGGTCCTCGAGGACCCGATCCTCGTCATCCCCGTGGTCGTCTTCGAGGGCGTCTCGTTCGCCCTGCTGGGCCCGGCGCTCTACGCCGTCGTCGCCCGCGGCACGCCGGCCGGCCGCTCGGCGACGACGCAGGGCGTCTTCGGGGCCGCCGGGACGCTGGGGATGATCGTGGCCTCGATCGCCGCCGGGGCGCTCTTCACGTCCGACGTGCACCTCCCGTTCTACACGTTCGCCGTCGTGATGGTCGTGTCGCTCATCGTCGGGCTGGCGATCGGCCGAGGCGCCCTGCACCTCCCGGCCGGCGGGCCGGACCGCGGGGCGCCGGACCGCGGGGCGCCCGCCCGATCCCGAACCGTCGCCGCTGCGAACGAACCGCCATGAGCAGCACCGACTGGCGTGACGCCGACCCGGCCGACCTCTGCCCGGTTGTCCTGGTCACGGGCGGCTTCCTCACGACGCCCGGCTGGTACCGGCCCATGGCGGCGGCGCTCCGCGGCCGCGGCGCGGCGGAGGTCGTCATCGCCCCCGTCTACCCGCCGGACTGGATCCTCTGCGCCGTGCGCGGCCTGGGACCCGTGACGACGCGCGTCGGCCGGGCGCTGCTGCGCGCCGGCGAGGCGGGCGCCGCCGATCCGGCCAGCCGCGGCGCGCCGATCCTGTACGTCGGGCATAGCGCCGGGGGGATCGTGGGGCGGCTCCTCACCTCGCCGGAGCCGTTCGAGGGCCGTCGCCTGGACGCGAGCGGCCGGATCGGCGCGCTCGTGACGCTCGGGACGCCGCACCTCGTCGGCGACGACGCCCGCTGGGGCGGCCGCGTCGCGACTGCGGGCGCCCGGTTCGCCAACCGACACGTCCCGGGAGCCCGCTTCGCCCCCACGACTGGGTACCTGGCCGTCGCCTCGCGCTACATCGTCGGGCACGAGGAGGCCGAGGACGGCCGTTCCGGCTTCATGCGCCGCCTCTACGAAGAGGTCCACCCCGCGCCCGACCAGCCGATCGTCGCCGGGGACGGGCTGGTGCCGGTCGCATCGGCGCTCCTGCCCGGGGCGCGCCACCTCGTCCTCGACGACGCCGTCCACGGACCGGGCGTGCACGCCCCGTGGTACGGCGGGGAGGGCCAGCTGGACGCGTGGTGGCCGGTCGCCCTGGAGGTGTGGCGGGACGCCCTGCGGGCGCGACAGGCCCTGCGCGCGCGGCAGGCCCTGCGCGCGCGATAGCGCGTCCGCGTGCGCCCGAACGAAAACCTTCACGCGAACGTGAAGGTTGTGCGATCATGCGACCATGTCCCGTCCCCCCGCCGCGGACCAGCCCGCGTCTGCCACGGAGCCGTCTGCGCTCGCCTCCCCCCGCCTCCTCCGGATCCAGGAGGTGGCAGCCGGGACCGGCCTGACGCCGCGCTCCATCCGCTACTACGAGGAGATCGGGCTCCTCCGCCCGGCCGCCCGCTCGCAGGGCGCCTACCGTCTGTACGACGCCTCGGACCTGGAGCGCCTCGGGTTCATCCGCGAGCTGCGGGACGACGCGGGCTTCAGCCTGGCCGAGATCGCGCTCCTCCTGGAGGACGAAGAGGCCCGCGTCCGTGATCGCCAGCGCTTCCGGGCGACCGGCCAGTCTGCCGAGAAGCGGGCGATCCTGCGCGACCTCATCGCCCGCATGGACCGCCAGGTGGCGACCCTGGAGGAGAAGGCAGACCGCCTCCGGGCGATGCTCGGGGCCGCCGAGACGCGCCGGGCGCACCTGCGCGCCCACCTGGCCGAGCTGGAGGGCGGCGCGCCGGCGCACGTCCCGGGTGCGCCGCACGCGGAGACGGGCCCATGACCGGCCGCGGGGTGACGAACGTGAACGCCCTGCGGGCGCTCCGCCACCGCAACTTCCGCCTCTTCTTCGGCGGCCAGGCGATCTCGCTCGCCGGCTCGTGGATGCAGTCGGTCGCCCAGGCCTGGCTGGTCCTGACCCTCACGAACGACCCCCTCTACCTCGGCGTCGTCGCGGCCGCGCAGTGGACGCCGGTCCTTGTCCTGGGTCTCTTCGGGGGCCTCATCGCCGACGCCCTGCCCAAGCGCCCGACGCTCATCGCCCTCGAAGCGGTGATGGCGACGCTGGCGGTGGTGCTCGGCGTCCTCACCCTGGCCGGCGTCGTCGAGGTCTGGATGATCCTGGTCCTCGCGATCCTCCTCGGCTGCGTGAACGCGATCGAGATGCCGGTGCG
>CAZVPS010000116.1:0-6884 GCA_964629105.1 uncultured Anaerolineaceae bacterium | reverse complement strand
AGGCCGGTGGCCGGGCCGCAGCGGCCATGCTGCCGCGGGCAGGCGCACCCAGGCCACAGAGAGGGAGCGCCGTCGACGCAGTCGCGACCGTGATCGCCCGCAAGGGAACCGGTCGCTTGAATGGGCGGCCTCGCGAGGCGGGCGTCCGCGCGGATGCCGGCCGGGCGGGCCGGCCGACGCGGGATCGCGGTCTGGCCCCCCGGCGCTCATGCATGGTTTCGTCCTCCACCACGCTCGGCATGCGGCGCCACCGCGGGAACGTCGTCCCTTGGCGCGGCGAACGGAGCGTGGTCGCGCCGATTCCCGTGCATGACCGGCCGGGGTGGGAGGCACGGCGTGAGAGGGCGGCCCCGAGGACGTCGGCAGCCCGCGCCGGAGGCGAGGCGGCGGCGCGCGTCCCGGCCGCCGACGGGGTCGCGCGGGTCGCGTAACGACGGCGGACCGTACAATGGCGGCCGCCAGAGCCCCGAAGGAGGAGCCCGCGACCGTGCCGCCCATCACCGAGCTGACGAGCATCGAGCCGATCCATCTCCAGCGCCTGTCGCACCAGGGGGTCTTCACGACGGGCCTGCTCCTGGAGGTCTCGGAGACGAGCGCCCGTCGCCAGACGCTCGCGGACCAGGTGCAGGCGTCGCCGAACGACGTGCTGGCCTGGCGTGACGAGGCGTTGATGCTGAACCTCGCGGGCTTCGGCGCGGCGGAGCACGAGATCCTCCGGTTCGCCGGCATCGAGGGTCTCGGAGCGCTGCTCGCGGTCGACCTGAAGACCTTCCGCGCCGCGCTGGCCCGCGCCGCGAAGCAGCTCCAGGTGGAGCCGCCGAGCGACCTGATGATCGAGACGTGGTGGGAGCAGGCTCGAACGCTCGAGGACGAGTGAGCGCCGCGGGAGCGGAGGGCCGGTCCGGGCTCGGGCGCCGCCTCGCGGGGATCGCGGTCGCGTTCGCCGCCGCGCTCGTCATCACGGGGGCGTCGATCGCCTTCTTCTTCAACCCGGCCTGGGTCTCCTTCGCGCAGGGCCGCGGGAACGCCGCCGCGTACACCGGGTGGACGCCCGAGCAGGTCGACACGGTGACCCGCGACATCGTCCTCGAGGTCTGGTTCGGCCCGGGGACCTTCGCCCAGGACGTGGCCGGGCAGCCAGTCTTCGTGGAGCGGGAGCGGTCGCACATGGCCGACGTCCGCGCCATCGTCCTCGCCTTCTACGCGCTCGTGGCGGTCGCCCTTGCCGCGCTCGTCATCGCCGGGGTGGCATCACGCGGGTCACGCTGGTTCTGGCGCGCGGTGTCGATCGGAGCCGGCGGCCTCGCGGTGGGCGCGATCGTGATCGGGGGTGCCTTCCTCGTCTTCTTCGACACCGCCTTCACGCTCTTCCACCAGCTCTTCTTCGCTGCCGGCACGTGGAGCTTCGACCCGGCCACCGACCGCCTGGTGCAGCTCTTCCCGTACCAGTTCTGGACGGAGACCTCCGTGGCGATCGCGGCCGTGGGCCTGGGCCTGACGCTCTGCGTCTGGGCGCTGGCGCGACGGCTGGCGGGACCGCGGGGTGGGCCACCGGTGGCGGCGGGAGCCGTGGCCGCCCGGGGCGACGCCAGCTGATGGACCGCGGGAGGCGCCTGCTGCGCACGATCGCGACCCCGGCGCTCCTCGCCGGCGGGCTGATCCTCATCATGTTGGGCAACGCCATCGGCGGCCTGGCCCTCGTGATGGCGGGCTGGTTCGCCCGCGCTGCCGTCAAGGCCCGGCGGCGGCACGATGAGCTGGAGCGACTCATCGCCGGCCTGACCGTCGGCGAGGTGATGGAGACGGTCCCCTTCGTCGTGGCGCCGCAGGCGACGCTCGACACGTTCGCGCTCGCCCTCGACGGCGCCGGCGAGGCGACGGTCGCCCGCGTCATGCGGGGCGACGAGCTGCTCGGGCTCGTGGGATCGCGCGAGATCGGCCGCGTGCCGCGTGGTCGGTGGGCCACGGTGCACGCCGCCGAGGCGATGGCGGACTCGGACGGACTCACGCTGCTGGATCCCGGCGACGCGCTCGGGCCGGCCGCGGACTGCCTCGGTGCGTCGTCCGCGCCGGGCCTGCCTGTCGTCCGCGAGGGGAGCCTCATCGGCATCCTCACGCGGCTGGCGGTGGGGCGCACGGTGCACGAGCGAGCGGTGGCAAACGCCGAACGCGGGGATCGCAGGTGAGGCCGGAGCTGATGCCCGTCGAGGAGGCGCTCGCCGGCGTCCTCCGCGTCGCGGCCACCGATGCCATCGCCGTCGTGCCAGAATCCCTCGAGGCGCTTCCGGCCGGGACGCCGGTCGAGTCCACGTGGCTCGATCGCCCGTGACCGGCCCCAGCGACCCGCCGCGACGCCCCGGAGGAGCCATGGACGACCGTTCGCAACCCCGCACGGAGCGCCGCCGCCTGACGCACGTCGATCGCCGCGGCCGCCCGCGGATGGTGGACGTCTCGGGCAAGCCCCCGACCGCGCGCCGGGCCGTGGCGGAGGCGGAGGTCGCCTGCTCGCAGGAGACGCTGACGCTCGTCATCGACGGCGGCGGCCCCAAGGGCGACGTGCTGACGGTCGCCGAGCTCGCCGGCGTGATGGCGGCGAAGCGCACGTCGGAGCTGATCCCTCTCTGCCACCCCCTGCCGCTCACCGACGTCGTCGTCCAGATCACGCCGGACCGGGGGGCATCCGCGTTCCGGATCCACGCCGAAGCGGCGACCATGGCGCCCACTGGGGTCGAGATGGAGGCGCTGACGGCGGCATGCGTCGCCGCCCTGACCCTCTACGACATGGTCAAGGGCGTCGAGCGGGGCGTCGAGATCCGGTCCATCCGCCTCGTGGCCAAGAGCGGCGGGGCCTCCGGCGAATGGCACCGGTCGGCGGAGCCGGCCGAGACGGTCGCGCCGCGCGCCGCGAAGCCACGGGCCGTCCGCGGGCCGGCCCGGGCTGGGGGAATCAGGCGCCCGGCGAAGCGACCCGGAGGCTGAGCGCGTGGCCGGGAGTCGGAGCGCGTACGTCCTGACCGTCTCGGATCGCGGGGCCGTCGGGGACCGGGCCGACACGACCGGCGCGGCGCTCGCAGCCCGCCTGGCCGACCTCGGGTTCGACGTCGAGCGGGCGATGGTCCCCGACGAACGCGCGCTGATCGAGTCCGCCCTCGTGGCCGCCGCGGCGCGCCATCCTCTCGTCGTGACCACGGGCGGCACCGGCCTGACGCCGCGCGACGTGACGCCCCAGGCCACCCTCGCGGTCATCGACTACGAGGTGCCGGGCCTCGCCGAGGCGATGCGCGCCGACGCCCGCCCCGCGAGCCCGGTGGCGATCCTGTCCCGGGCTGTCGTCGGCGTGCGCGGGCGAAGCCTGATCGTCAACCTGCCGGGCAGCCCCGGGGGAGCGATGGAGTCGCTCGCGGCGATCGAGCCCGTCCTCGGGCACGCGCTCGAGACGCTCGGCGGTCCCTTCGAGCACGACGGCTGGCCCGGCGCCGGGGACCGAGCCGTGACCGAGCCGTGACCGAGCCGTGACCGAGTCGCTCGCCCGCGTCCCGTGGTACCCGCTCGTCTTCCCGCTCTTCTACGGCGCGCTCGCTGTCTTCGCCCTCCTCATGGCGCGCCACCTGCGTGTCTTCGCGGCGGCCCGCCCGGCCCGCCCCTTCGCCGACGTCCCGCGTCGGACGGCGGCGCTCGTCCGCTACGCATTCATCCAGACCCGGATGTTCCGCGATCCCCGGGCCGGCGCCATGCACTACGCGATCTTCTCGGCCTTCGTCTTCCTGTCGGTCGGCGTGGCCAGCGCCGTCACCGGCGGCCTCGTCGAGGCCGCCCTGGTCGCGCCGTTCGACGGGGCGATCTGGGCCGCGGTCCTCCTCTGCCGCAACGCCGCCGCCGTCCTGGCCCTCGGGGCCCTGGCCTACGCCATCGTCCGGCGCCTGATCGTCCGGCCCGCGCGCCTGACCCTGAGCCGCTCCGGGATCCTCATCCTGCTGCTCATCGACGGCATCGTCGCGGCGGAGCTCGGGGCGCTCTCCTATGAAGCGGCGCGCTACGGCCCGCTCCCCGGGGCTATCCTCACGAATGCCGCCGGGTCGGCGCTCGCCGGGGTCGACCCCGGCCTCCTCGAGGCCCTCTTCGCCGTCCACTGGTGGGCCCACGTCGCCCTCGTGGCGGCGTTCCTCGTCTGGCTCCCGACTACGAAGCACCTCCACGTCGTCACCAGCTTCTTCAACGTCTACCTGCGCAAGCTGGAGCCGCCCGGAGCGCTGCCGGCGATGGACCTCGAGGCGGAGGGCGCGACGTACGGCCTGCGGACGCTGGCCGACCTGGCCTGGAAGGACGTGCTCGACGGCTTCACCTGCACCGAGTGCGGCCGCTGCCAGGACGCCTGCCCGGCGCACTTCACGGGCAAGCCGCTCAACCCCAAGGAGCTCGTGATGGGCATCCGCCACCTCGCCGACGCGGCGGAGCACGGGCTGCCGGTGATCCCGAACTCGCCCGACGTGCGCGCCCGCGGCGGGCCGCTCGACGACCGCCTGACACCGGCGACCATGGCGATCCCGCTGATTCCCGGCGCGATCTCGGAGGAGGCCGTCTGGGACTGCGTGACCTGCGGGGCGTGCGTGGAGGCCTGCCCGGTCCTCATCGAGCACGTCGACAAGATCGTCGGGATCCGGCGCAACCTGGTCCTCGAGGAGAGCCGCTTCCCCGCCGAGCTGAAACCCGCGTTCCGGGCCATGGAGTCCGCCCAGAACCCGTGGGGCCAGCCGCGAAGCGCGCGCCTCGACTGGACGAAGGGACTCCCGTTCGAGGTGCCGACGGCGGCGGCGATCGCGGCGGCCGGCGAGCTCGACAGCCTGGAGGTCCTCTACTGGGTGGGCTGCGCGGCCGCCTTCGACGAGCGCAACCGGCGCGTCGCGCGCGCCTTCGCGACCTGCCTCCACGCGGCCGGCGTGCGTTTCGCGGTCCTGGGTCAGGAGGAGGCCTGCACCGGCGATCCCGCGCGGCGCATGGGCAACGAGTACGTCTTCCAGCTCCTCGCCGCCCAGAACGTGGAGACGCTGCGGCGCTACCACCCGCCGCGGATCGTGACGGCCTGCCCGCACTGCTTCAACACGCTCGCCAGCGAGTACCCCCAGCTGGGCGGCACGTTCGAGGTGATCCACCATTCGGCATTCCTGGCGCGGCTGCTGGGCGAGGGCCGTCTGGCCACGCTCGTGGGGCCCGAAGGGGCGGCGGCCCGGCGGATCACGTACCACGACGCCTGCTACCTCGCCCGCTACAACGGGATCGTCGCCGCCCCGCGGGACGTCCTGGGCGCGGTACCGGGGCTGGAGCTCGCGGAGATGGAGCGCCACGGCCGGCAGGCCTTCTGCTGCGGCGCCGGCGGCGGGCGGATGTGGATGGAGGAGAGCCGCGGGACGCGGATCAACGCCGAGCGGGCGCGCCAGGCGCTCGCCACGGGCGCCGATGCCGTGGCGGTCGGCTGCCCCTTCTGCATGACCATGCTGGGCGACGGCCTGGCGGCGGACCCGGCGAACGAGTCGGGGGTCACCACGCTGGACCTCGCCGAGATCCTGGCGCCGGTGGCCGTGGCGGGCCCGGGCGCCCGGTGGCCCGGGCGGGAGCTGCCGATCCTGCAGTAGGCGCCGCCGCGGGCGTCTACCAGGCGCGCGGCCGGTCCTCGGGGAGAGGACGACCGCAGCCGACGCAGCGCGTGTCGGTCCACATGTTCTCCGCCGCGCACGACGGGCAGAGCTTCACGCCTTCGGAGGACATCGCGATCGGGCTCTCGCGCGACGCCTCGTCCCGCTCGCGTCGCTCCCGCCCCAGATGGAGGAGGAGCGCCAGCATGGCCACCGTGCACGCGCCCAGGAGGGCGAGCAGGAGGAGCTGCTGATCCATCGACCGTCCGCCGCTGCGTGGCCGGCGCGCCGGCCCCGGACGGGTTCCCCGCGGCCCCGTCGTCGTGAGCGTACACCCGGTTCAGCCCCGCGCAACGGTGCGGCCGCTTCCCGGTCGCAAACGGTGTGTACACTCGGCACCGCCGGGCGGTGCGTCGCGCCCGCCGGCGCCACTTGGAGGCAGGGTGCCCGTGCGGATTGTCGTGCTCGTCAAGCCCGTCCCCGACGCCACCGGACAGGAGCGGCTGCGGCCCGACGGCCGGCTCGACCGCTCGGCCGCGCCCCCGGTGCTCAACGGCAACGACGAGTACACGCTGGAGGCGGCGCTCCGCCTGGTCGATGCCCACGGCGGCGACGTGACCCTGGTCGCGATGGCGCCGGCGGAGGCGCGCGACGCGCTGCGCAAGGGCCTCGCGATGGGCGCGGCCCGGGCGGTCGTCGTCACCGACGATCTCCTCGCCGGCTCGTGCGCCCTCTCCACGATCCAGGTCCTGGCGGCTGTCCTGCGCACGATCGAGTTCGACCTGGTCCTCGCGGGAGCCGACAGCGCGGACGGCGGGGGCGGCGTCGTGGGGGCCGGGATCGCCACCCTCCTGGACCTCCCGCTGGTTTCCGGCGCGGCTGCGATCGACGCGGCGGGCGAGCGAGCCATCCACGTCCGGCGGATCGTCGGGACGGGCACGGAGACCGTCGAGGCCACTCTTCCCGCGTTCGTCGTCGGCACCCAGCTGCTCGGCGAGCCAAGATACCCCACGCTCAAGGGGATCATGGGAGCGCGTGCCAAGGAGGTCGCGGTGCGCTCGCTGGCGGACCTGGGTCTCGCCGGCGCCGCGGTCGGCGGCGGGTCGGCGACCACGATGGTCGTGGCCCAGCGCCCACCCGCCGCGCGGGCGGCGTCACGCGTCGTCCGGGAAGCGCCCGACGTGGCCGCCCGGGAGATCGTCGAGTTCCTCGTGGAGCGGCGGGCGGTTGCGTGAGCGGCGCGATCTGGGCCGT
>CAZVPS010000115.1:0-6887 GCA_964629105.1 uncultured Anaerolineaceae bacterium | reverse complement strand
CTGCCGCCGGGCGCGCTTCGGAGCCGATCGCCATCTCGCGCCTTGCCGACGGCGGCGGAACCGCGCCGCCCCCGCCGGCGCGCGTGCTGGGCTGGAGCGCCGGGAGCGGCTTCGCGGCGCTGTCCGCCTCCGATGCCGCGGTCGTCCAGCGCTCGGTCGTGATCGACGAGGTGGCCACCCAGGTCGACGCCGCCCCCGCTGCCGGCGCCGCCGGGGGTGGGACGGGCGGCGTCGGGGCGGGGGGTGCCGGCCAGGATTACGAGGAGATCGCCGACCGCGTCTACGACCGCATTCGCTCCCGCTTCGCGACCGAGCTGCTGCTCGACCGCGAGCGGATGGGCCTCCTGATCGACGGGTGACGTGATGTCCGAGCGCGTGAACTACGGCCTGACTCTCTGCTTCAAGCTCACCCTGGACGACCACACCGACCTCGGCTCCTGGACCAAGTGCGAGGGGCTCTCCGTCGAGTACGACGTCCAGGAGGTGAAGGAAGGCGGCAACAACGAGTACATCCATCGCTTCCCGGGGCGAGCCAAGTACCAGAACCTCAAGCTGACCCGGCCGATCGACCGGGACACCCAGAAGGTGGCCGACTGGCTCGCCTCCGTGGCCAGCGACCCGAAGCGGTCCACGGCCGAGATCGCGGTCCTCGACGGCGGCGGGGCGACCGTCGCCAGCTGGCGCCTCCAGGGGATCTTCCCGGTCCGCTGGTCCGGGCCCACCCTCGACACCGGGACGAACACCGTGGCCCTCGAGGTCCTCGAGCTGGTCCACAACGGGTTCGCACGCTGATGCTCACCGGCGGCCAGCTCGCAAAGGCCATTCTCAGGGTCGTGGACGGCGACCCGGAGACCCGCGAGCTCCGGTTCATGTACAACCCGGCCGAGCTGACCACGGCCAAGACGGCCAACTGGAACCGGCCGCAGCAGAAGGGCGCCGGATCCGCGGGCAAGCCGCAGTTCACCGGCGCAGGCCCCCAGACCGTCCAGATGGAGATCTGGTTCGACGCCTGGGACGCCGTCGACGCGGACGTCACCCGCAGCGTGATGACGCTGTTCGGGTGGACGAAGCCCACGCCGACGTCGATCACCAAGAAGCTGCCGCGTCCCCCGGTGCTGGGGTTCGAATGGGGGAGCAACCGGATCCTCGCCGACCTGAAGGTCTTCCTCAAGACCGTCAACGCCAAGTACGTCCTCTTCAAGCCCGACGGGACGCCCGTCCGGGCGAGCGCGACGATCACCCTCGAAGAGGTCCCGGAGGACCCGCCCAAGCAGAACCCGTCGTCCGGGTCGCGGGAGAGCCGCCGGAGCCACCTCGTCGGTGCCGGCGACAGTCTCCACTCGGTGGCCTACCGCGAGTACGGGGACGCCAGCCTCTGGCGGGGGATCGCCGCGTTCAACGAGATCGACGACCCGCTTCGCGTCGCAGCCGGCACCCGGCTCCTGCTGCCCACCGCCGACGAGGCGCGGCGGCTCGCGTCCCGGGAGGGCTGAGGCGTGCCCGATGCCGCGCTCGCGAGCGCGATCAAGGTCGAGGTGGACGGGCAGCCGCTCGACGGCGCGGTCGAGACCGCGCTCCTGCGCGTCGTGGTGGACGACCACCTCCACCTTCCCGACACGTTCGAGATCACGTTCCAGGAGACCGCCGACATGACGGTCGCAGAGACGGCCCGCCTGCGCGTGGGCTGCGCGGTGAAGGTCTCCACGTCGGCCATGGGCGACGGCACGACGAGCCTGCTCGTCAGCGGCGAGGTGACCGCGCTGGAGGGCGTCTACCGGGAGGGGAAGGCGCCGCTCCTGGTGGCGCGCGGCTACGACCACGCCCACCGCCTCTCGCGCGGTCGCAGCTCGGCCACGTTCCAGAACGTCAAGTACTCCGACATCGCCCGCACGATCGCGTCCCAGGTGGGCCTGGCCGCCGGGACGATCGACGACAGCGGCCGGGTTCACGAGCACGTCGGCCAGACCGGCCAGACGGACTGGGAATTCCTGCGGGGCCTGGCCCGGGAGGTCGGCTTCGAGGTCGCCGTCGTCGAGGGCAAGCTCGAGTTCCGGCGGCCCCGCGAGGCGGCCGATGCGCCCGAGGGCGGTGACTTCAGCTCCACCGACCCGCTCCAGCTCGTGTTCGGCCAGGACCTCCTCGAGTTCCGGCCGCGGGTGACGTCGTCGGGCCAGGTCTCCCGCGTCGAGGTGCGGGGGTGGGACCCGGCGACGAAGCAGACGATCGTCGGGACGGCCCAGGCCGGCACGACCGCCGCCCGGCTCCCGGACGGCCCGGGAAGCCTCGCCGAGCGCTTTGGCAGCCCGGTCCTCATCGTCGAGGGCGGCCACCCCTCGCAGGCCGAGGCCGATCGGGCCGCGGAGGCGCTCGCCGAGCGGGTCGGCAGCGCGTTCGCCGAGGCCTCCGGCATCGCCCGCGGCAACCCCCGCGTGAAAGCCGGCGTGGCCGTCAGCGTCTCGCAGGTCGCCGCGCCCTTCGCCGGGCGCTACACGCTCACCCACACGCGCCACACGTACGATCCCCAGGACGGCTACCGGACGCACTTCGTCGTGAGCGGGCGCCAGGACCGGTCGCTCATGGGCCTCGTGGCGGGGGCGGCGGCCGGCACCGCAGGGGGCGGCGGGAGCGGCGCCGGCGGGGCGGGATCCGGCTCCTCCTCGGGCGTCGTGGTGGGCATCGTGACGGACAACGATGACCCGGAGCGCCTGGGACGGGTGAAGCTCCGCTTCCCATCCATGTCGGCCGACTACGAGAGCAACTGGGCTCGTGTCGCGGCGCCGGGCAACGGCGCGTCGCGCGGCATGGTCTGGATCCCCGAGGTCAACGACGAGGTCCTCGTCGCCTTCGAGAGTGGCGACCGCCAGCGCCCCTTCGTCGTCGGCGGCCTGTGGAACGGCAGCGACACGCCGCCGCCGATCGAGGTGGACAACGGGAAGCTCAACGGGCGCCACCTCGTGAGCCGCGACGGCAACCAGGTCTACATGTGGGACAAGTCGGGCAACTCATCGCTCGGGATGAAGACCGCGGGTGAGGAAGTGGTCCTGCTCCTGAGCCGGACGGACAGGGAGCTGAGCGGCACGTCCGACGGGAAGATCGTGCTGACCGCCACGAGCGACATCGAGATCAAGGCGACCGGCAAGGTCATGATCAGCGGCGACGGCGGGGTCGAGATCACGTCGAGCGCCCAGGCGAAGCTCACCGGCTCGGCCGGCGTCGAGGTCGGCACGAGCGGCATCGCCAAGGTCAGCGGCAGCCAGGTCCAGCTGGGCTAGGCGAGGAGGACGACCCGATGGTCAACGACGAGTTCATCGGCGCCGGGTGGGCCTTCCCGCTGCGCACCGACGCGACGGGCGGGATCGCCCTCGTGACCCGCGAGCGCGAGATCGAGGAGAGCATGCGCCTGGTCCTCGGCACGGCCTACGGCGAGCGGCCGATGCGGCCGGAGTTCGGGTGCGGGATCCACGACGAGGTCTTCTCGCCGGCCGACGCGGCCACCTTCGGCCGGATCGCCGCCGACGTGCGCGCCTCGCTGCGCCGCTGGGAGCCCCGGATCTCCGTGCAGGCGGTCGACGTGGCCGCCGACGAGGACGACGCCTCGACCCTCTACATCGACGTCCGGTACTCGGTCGGGTCGTCGAACGACCCCCGGAACCTCGTCTTCCCCTTCTACGTGATCCCCGCGGAGGACTGACCGATGGCCCTGCCGGTCCCGAACCTGGACGACCGCCGCTTCCAGGACCTCGTCGACGACGCGAAGCGGCTCGTCCAGCAGCGCTGCCCGGAGTGGACGGACCACAACGTCTCGGACCCCGGGGTCACCCTCATCGAGGCCTTCGCCTGGATGACGGACCAGCTTCTCTACCGCCTCAACAGGGTCCCGGACCGCCACTACGTCAAGTTCCTCGAGCTGATCGGAGTCCGCCTCTTCCCGCCGGCGGCGGCCCGCGGCGAGATCACCTTCTGGCTCTCCGCGCCGCAGCCGGACGCGATCCGGATCGCAGGCGGGACCCAGGTCGCGACGATCCGCACCGAGACCGACGACGCGGTCGTCTTCACGACCCTCGACGACCTTCCGATCGTCCCGGTGAAGCTCGCCTACGTGCTGACCACGGCGGACGGCAAGAAGCACGTGGACCGCACCACCGAGGCCGGCAACGGCCGCGACTTCGCCGCCTTCGAGGCGCCGCCCGTGGCCGGCGACCTGCTCCTCGTCGGCATTTCCGAGCCCGCGCCCGCCAACGTGGTGCGCCTCGACTTCCGGTGCACGATCGAGGGCGTCGGCGTCGACCCGACCTGGCCGCCGCTGGCGTGGGAGGCGTGGACCGGCGATGGCTGGACGCCCTGCGAGCTGGAGCGCGACGCCACCGGGGGCCTCAACCGCGACGGCGAGGTGATCCTCCACGTCCCGGCGGGCCACGCGGTCTCGGTCGTCGAGAAGCTCCGCGCCGCGTGGCTGCGCGCCCGCGTCACCGAGCCGGAGGCGGGCCAGCCGTTCTACTCCGCCTCCCCGAGCGTGCGCGGCGTGACGGCCTCCACCGTCGGCGGCACGACGGCCGCGGTCCACGCCGACGTGGTCGTCGACGAGATCGTCGGCACCTCCGAGGGCGTGGCCGGCCAGCGCTTCCTGCTGAAGCGCCGCCCTGTCGTCCCCGGTGACCGGCCGACCTCCGTCCGGGTCGCCGACGACGAGGACGGCTGGCTCGAGTGGACGCAGGTCCCCGACTTCTCCGGCTCGGGGCCGGAGGATCGCCACTTCGTACTGGACGCCGTCGCGGGCGAGATCTCGTTCGGCCCGGCCGTGCGCGAGGCGGACGGATCGGTCCGCGGCCACGGAGCGGTGCCGCCGAAGGGTCGCCGCATCAAGGTCGACGTGTACCTCACGGGCGGCGGCCGGCTCGGCAATCTGGCGGCGCGGTCGATCAGCATCCTCAAGTCGTCCATCCCGTACGTGAGCCGCGTGGAGAACCGCCGGGCGATGGCCGGCGGCGTCGACGGGGAGGAGATCGAGAACGCGAAGGTCCGCGGGCCGATCACGCTGCGCTCCCGCGGGCGCGCCGTGACCACCGAGGACTTCGAGCACCTTGCCCAGGAGGTCGCGCCGGAGCTGGCGCGCGTCCACGCGGTGGGCGCCGGCGACGGCGCCGACGCGGGATCCGTGCGGGTTCTTGTCGTGCCCGCGGCGCAGGCCGCCGACGGGCGCCTTCGATTCGAGCAGCTCGTCCCGTCGGACGACACCCTGGCCCGCGTGGCGGGCCGCCTCGACGAGACGCGCGTCGTCGGGACGCGAGTGATCGTCGAGCCGCCCGTGTATCGCGGGATCACGATCGTCGCCCGCCTGCGGCCGCGTCCACGGGTGACCCCGGCGCGCCTCCAGGAGGCGGCGCTGCGGGCCCTCTACGCGTACTTCAACCCGATCACCGGCGGTCCCGAAGGCGCCGGGTGGCCGTTCGGGCGACCGGTGCAGATGGGCGAGGTCTACTCCGTCCTCCAGCGGGTGCGCGGGACCGAGCTCGTCGAGGACGTGCGGCTCTTCGGGGCCGACCCGATCACCGGGCAGCGTGGCCAGGCGACCCAGCGGCTCGACCTGGAGCCGCACGCGCTGGTGTTCAGCTACGAGCACCAGCTCATGGTCGAGGAGGGTTAGCGATGCGCGGGACGCCCCCCGGGCTGGCGAGCCCCCATCCGATCGGCGAGCATCTCCCCGGCCTCTACCGCGACGACGACTTCACGCAGCGGTTCACGGCGGCGTTCGACGAGGTCCTGGCCGGGGCGATCCAGGTGCTCGACTGCTTCCCGGCATACCTGGATCCGGCCCTCGCCCCGGAGGACTTCCTGGAGTGGATTGGGAGCTGGGTCGGCGCGACGCCGGACGAGACGTGGCCGCTCGAGCGGCGCCGGGCGTTCGTGGCCTCAGCCACCGAGCTGTTCCGGATGCGCGGGACCGCCGCCGGGCTGGCCGCGCACGTCGCCATCTTCACGGGCGGCGAGGTCGAGATCGCCGAGCCCGGCGCGGCGGGCTGGTCGCGCGACGCCGGGGCTGCCGTGCCGGCGGGCACCTCGCCCGACCTCTTCATCCGCGTCCGGGTGAAGGATCACAAGGTCGTCCCGGCGGCCGGGCTCGAGGCCCTCGTCGCAGCCTCGAAACCGGCGCACGTCCCCCACCGCGTCGAGATCGTCAAGGCGTGAGCCGCAACCGCGACGAACCGTCCGGCCCGTTCGCGGCGCGCGCTACCATGCGCGCACGGATGCGGCCCGGCCGCGGCGGCGGTGTCGAGGTCTCCCGCCCACGAGGAAGCGCCACGTGATCGTCTGCACGAAATGCGGGTTCCAGAACGACCCGTCCGACAGTTTCTGCGGCTCGTGCGGGAGCTTCCTGGAGTGGACGGGGACCAAAGTCGCGGAGCCCGCGCCCGTCCCGGAGGAGCTGCCCTCGGCGCCCGAGCCGCCCCCGGCGCCTGAGCAGTCGACGCTCATCGGACGCGTCCGGGATGCCGTCGGCCTGGGTGGCCACGCGGCCGGCCCCGTCGGCGATCCCGAAGCAACCGCGGCCGCGGAGGCCTTGGCCCTTCGTGACGCGGAGTTGGCCGCCGCCCAGGCGGGAGCGGCCGCAGCCCCCGTGGCGCCGACCCCGGTCGTCGTGAGCAGCCCGAGGGTCTTCCGAATCGTCGACGACACGCCCGCACCTGAACCCGCACCCGAACCAGCGCCCGAACCGGAGCCCGCACCCGCACCCGAGCCCGTTCGCGCACCCGAGCCCGTACCCGAGCCGGCCCCCGAGCCCGAGCCCGAGCCCATCGCGCCCGAGGCGCCGCCGGAGCCCACCCCCGAACCGGAGCCCGTACCCGAGCCGGCCCCCGAGCCCGAGCCCGAGCCCATCGCGCCCGAGG
>CAZVPS010000114.1:0-6956 GCA_964629105.1 uncultured Anaerolineaceae bacterium | reverse complement strand
CACGCGCCCCTTTTCCGATCTCCGGGCGGCGGCCAGCCGCGCCCCGACGCGCGGGGTGGGGCGCCCCGCCGGTCGCTCCACGTTCCGGCGATCCGTCGCCAGGCGGCTGGCCACGGCGCCCGTGGCGCGGTCGAGCAGATACCCCGCCCGCTCGCGCGCCGTCGCGAGGCGCGCCTCGGGATGGAGGCCCTCGAGGGCGCGGCGCTCGCCCGCAACCCGCCGCCCCAGCTCGGTCATCTCTGCCCCCAGCGCCGCGTCGGCCCGGGCCCGCTGGGCCCGGATGGCGGCGACCACCTGGAGGCGTTCCGGCACAACGAGCTCCGCCGCGGCCGACGGGGTGGGGGCCCGGAGATCGGCGGCGAAATCGACAAGGGTCACGTCGGTCTCATGGCCGATCCCCGCGACGATCGGGACTGGATGTGCCGCCACGGCCCGCACGACGCGCTCGTCGTTGAAGGCCCAGAGGTCCTCCAGGGACCCGCCGCCACGCGCCACGATCACGACGGCGGGCCCGTCGAGGGGACGACCGTCCGCGCGGCAGGCGGCCCCGAAGCGCACGAGGCGGTCGAGCGCCGCCACGATCGACTCGGGCGATCCATCACCCTGCACGCGGCAGGCGCTGACGACCAGGCGCGCCAGGGGCCAGCGGCGCTCGAGGACGCGGCGCACGTCGTGGAGGACCGCGCCGGACAGGCTGGTGACGACCCCTACGGTGGCCGGCCGAACCGGGAGCGGGCGCTTGCGACCGGCGTCGAAGAGCCCCTCGGCGGCCAGCCGCGCCTTGGTCGCCTCGAAGCGGAGGGCCAGGTCGCCGAGCCCCGCCGGCTGAACGGCCGCGATGTAGCACTGGTAGACGCCCTGGGCGTCGAAGACGTCGATCCGGCCGTGGACGACGACCTGGAGCCCGGCCCGCACCTCGAAAGGGCTGCGGATCCGGTCATCGCGGAACCAGACGCAGGCGAGCTGGCTGCGGGCGTCCTTCAGGGTGAAGTAGGCGTGGCCGGCGGAGCTGACGGTGACCCGCCCGACCTCGCCCTCGACCCACACGTCCGCGAGCCGCGGATCGCCCCGCAGCGCGTCGCGGACGACGCGGGTGACGTCGGAGACGCCAAGGATCCGGGAGATCTCCGGCGCCGATCCTGCCGGCCCGGCCGGCCCACCCAGCGCGTCCCAGGCCGGCAGCGCCCAGTCCGGCGGCTCCGCGCGCGTCACCCGAGGCCCAGCTGCTCGAAGCGCCAGCGGTCGTCCGGCCCGAGGATGCTCCGGAGGTGGTTGATCTCGCCGGCGTGGTAGGCATCGTGGGTGATCATCGCCGCGATGATCCAGCGCGTCGGACGCAGCTCGCCCCAGTTGGTCCGACGCAGCTCCTCGAGCCCGGCGTCGTCGGCGAGGGCGGCCACGTGGTCGGCGAAGCGCCGGTGGGCCGCCCTGAGCCATTCGATTGCCTCGCCGAGCGGCGCCGCCCCATCGGGCCAGGGCTGGACGGCGGGATCGTCCCAGTCGAGCGTGCCCGACCCAAACGCATATTCGTCATACATCACCTTGCACGAGCCGACGTGGAGGACGATCGACTCGATGGTCCGCGCCGCACCCGGCGACAGCGCGCGCCAGGCGGCCTCGGTCACCGTGCCGAGGTTCGGCAGGAGCGCCTGGCTCTCCTCGGTTGCCTCGATCCCGCGCCCGGTG
Organism: uncultured Anaerolineaceae bacterium; assembly: GCA_964629105.1. GTDB lineage: Bacteria > Chloroflexota > Limnocylindria > Limnocylindrales > CSP1-4 > CTSoil-043. The sequence continues at coordinate 5,270 of CAZVPS010000114.1, read as the reverse complement.
AAGGCCTCCTCGAGAAGGTACCGCAGCGCCTCGATCCCGCCGCGTCCGCTCACGACGACGGCTCGCCCACACCTACACCCGGGTCTGGTACTCGCCGGTGCGGGTGTCGATCCGCAGGGTGTCGCCCTCGGTCACGAAGAGCGGGACCGAGACGACGAGGCCGGTTTCCATCGTGGCCGCCTTCCGGGCGCCGGTTGCGGTGTCGCCGGCGAAGCCGGGCTCCGTCTCGGCGACGCGCAGGTCGACCGTGATCGGGAGCTCGACCCCCAGCGTCTCGCCCTCGTACGTGATCCGGTCCAGCGTCAGCCCGTCCTTGAGGTACGGGACGATGTCGTCGATCTGCGAGGTCGTGAGGTGGAACTGCTCGTACGACTCCATCTCCATGAAGTGGAAGTCGTCGCCGTCCCGGTAGAGGAACTGGATCTGGCGCCGGTCCAGCTGGGCCCGCGGCCACCGCTCGCCGGCCTGGAAGCTCTTCTCGACCGTGCTCCCCTTCTTCACGTTGCGGAGCTTGATCCGCACCTGGGCCGAGCCGCGGCCCATCTTGATGTGGTGGTAGTCGAGGACCTGCCAGAGGTCGCCGTCGAGCTCGATGACGACGCCCTTGCGCAGCTCACCGGTGGAGATCATCGGGTCGGGTGCTCCGTGCGGTGCCGGCGGCTACGGCCGGTAGAAGTTGACGACGAAGTTGAGGTTCCCGCCGGAGACCCAGAGGCCGACGCCGGCCCGGTCGTAGGCCCGGTTCATCATGTTCACGTAGTGGCCGCCAACCGGGCTCCAGTACTTCTCGCTCTGGAAGAAGCGGACCAGGCCGACCGCCGCATCGCGCGGGTCGCGGTAGTAGCGACAGCTGAGGTTCTCGGCCCACTGGTAACCGGTGTACCCGGCGGCGCGCAGGCGGTCGCCGGGGTCGCCACCGTAGAAGTGCGTGCAGGCGCCGTTGGTGGCGAGCTTCTTCGCGTACGGCCGGGCGACCGCGTCGCTGATCCCGGCGTCGTACTTGAGGAGCGGGATCCCGCTGCCGCCCGGGCTCGAGCACGACCCGTCCGCCAGGACCCACCCGCCACCCCGCGTGCAGTTGAGCAGCGAGAGCAGGTACTTCTCCGCGGCGAGCCACGCGCTCGACGTGGGGCGGGTGACCACGACGGGCTTCGGGGTGGGCGCCGGCGTCGGCTCAGGCTTCGGGGCGACCGGCTTCGGCGTCGGCTCAGGCTTCGGTGTCGGCTCAGGCGCCGGTTTGGCGGCCACGGTGAACCGGGCGGACCGGCCCCGATCGAGCGGCGTTCCATCGGCGGCGGTGGCCGTCGCTGCCACCCGCATGATCACGGTGGCCTCGTAGGGGAAGACCGCTGCCGCGTCGAAGACAAGGACCGTGTCGTCCTCGGCGAACGAGACGGTCCCGGCGACGTCCACCCCGTCCACCTCGACGCTGAAGGCCTCCTTCGTCGAGGCGCGGTCCATCGGCATGGTGAAGCGGACGGAGACCGGCACCGCGCGGCTCACCTCCTCCGTACCGGCCCGCGGCCGGAAGCGGACGACGGACGGCGCCGCCGTCGTCGTGAAGACGAGAGGATCCGGTGATGCCACGGCCAAACCCTCGGCATCGACCAGGCCCGCGGCAAGCTCGACCGTGTACTGCGTGTTCGCCGCCAGGCTGACCGCCGGTTCCCAGACGAAGTTGTCCGCGACCGCCGGATCGCGTCCGTCGGGACCGTCGGAGGCCACGAAGAGCTCTCCCGCGACCGCGGGCACGATCCGGAAGGAACGGAGCACGGCGGCGACCGAGACCGGCCGGTCGAAGGAGATGACGATGGAGCTGTCGACGGCGACGCCCGTTGGCAGCTGATCGGTCGCCACGAGCCGGCCGGACGTCGCGTCCCGGGTGAGGAAGCCGGCCCGCAGCGGGGTCGGCAGGCTGCGTCCGTCGCGGTCGCGGGCCGCGGTGCCGACCGTCACCGTGTAGAGGGTGGCGGGCCGCCAGCTGCCCAGCGGCTCCACCGCCAGGCGTCGCCCGTCCCCGGACCAGGTGAGCCGAACCTCGGTGACCGGGTCCACGCGGACCGCGCTCGCCACCGAGCCGGCGTCCATCGGGGCATCGAAGTCGACGAGGAGCGGGGAGGTGAGCCCGCGCCCGGTCGTGACCGTGGGCCCGAGCGCGCTCGCAGCCAGCGGCGCCTGGGTCGCCGCGGGCACGCCCACGGTGCCGGCGGGAACTGCGACGGCAGCCGCCAGGACCAGGCCGCCGACGCCCAGCGACAGCGCGATCCTCGTCGCCGGCCCACGGCGAAGCGCAGCAGCAACGTAGATGGCGGCGAAGACGGGCAGCGCAAGAACGGCGGCTAGCGCGCGGCGGACCGGCAACGGGGCTCCTCGTCGATATCCGGGCGCTCGGACGGTGCGAGGCCGATCAGCTGGGGCGTGATCCCGGCAACCCTACCACCGCCCTGCAACCAGCGGCAACCGCGCCGGTCAGGCTGGCAGGACGAGCGGCTCCCGCGGGAAACGGGTGAGGAGCTTGACGCGACCGCCAGCCGCGTCAAGGAGAACGAGATCCTCGATCCGCACGCCGGTCCTCCCGGCCAGGTAGACGCCGGGCTCCACCGAGAATACGGTCGGGCTCGGAAGCGGGTCGTCCGGGGCGACGCGCGAGAGGCTCGGACGCTCGTGCGTGGCGAGCCCGATCCCGTGACCGGTCCCGTGGCCGAAGCGGGCTCCGTGCCCGGCTGCCTCGATCCAGTCGCGCGCCGCGGCGTCCACGGCGCGTCCGGAGGGGAGCGGGCCGCCGACCGCAACCGCCCGCTCGAGGAGGTCGATCACCGCCCGCTGGGCGCCCGCGACGAGGTCGTAGACGGCGAGATCGCGCTCCCGCGGCGCGCCCACGAAGAGCGTCCGCGTCATGTCGCTCCGGTACCCCCCGACCTGCGCGCCGAAGTCGAAGAGGAGGACCCGGCCGGCGCGGACGGGGCGGGGACCCGGGGATCCGTGCGGCAGGGCGGCCTGCGGCCCGGCCAGGGCGGCGACGTCGAAGGCGAGCGCCTCGGCCCCGCCCTCGCGCACCAGGACCTCGAGGCGCCAGGCGAGCGCCGCCTCCGTGACGCCCGGGTGGATCTCGGGAAGCAGGGTGGCGAGCGCCCGGTCGGCCACCGCGGCGGCGGCGGCGATCCGCTCCACCTCGGCGGGTTCCTTCACCGCGCGATCCTCGTCGATCCAGGGTCCGGCCGCGATGAGCTCGACGTCCGGCGCCGCGACGCGGAGCGCCTCCCACTGCGCGTGCGGCAGGTCCCCCGCCGGGATCGCCACGCGCCGCGCGCCGATCGAGGCGAGGAGGGACGGCCAGCGGGCGGCGAGGTCGTACGTGACGTCCTCCACCCGGGCCAGGGGCGCCTCGCGGCGCGCCTGGAGCGTGTAGCGCGAGTCGGCGAGGACCACGACCTCGTCGGCCGTCACCAGGAAGCGGCCCGAGTTGCCGGCAACCTTCTCCTCGCCTTCCCCGAGGACGACGCCGGCCAGGTAGCGGATCTCCTCGCGGCGGAGGCCGAAGTAGGCGTCGATCCCGGCCGCGGCGAGCCGCGCCCGGAGCCGGCCCAGCCGGTCGGGGCGGGCGGCCCGGTCGGCCTCCTCCCAGGCCCGAAGGCGGCGCGCAGTAGGCGGCGGGGCGAAGTCGGCGGGCGCCGGGAGCCGGCGCACGTTCGCGCGACTCACCGCCGGCGGCTCACTTGATGTACCCGTACGTGCGGAGCTTCTTGAGGTGCTCCTCGTAGGTCTTCGAGAAGTCGTGCGCGCCGTCCCCCCCGGGGATCGCCACGAAATAGAGGTACCCCTTCTTCCTGTCGGGGGCCAGGGCGGCGTCGATGGACGTCACGGTCGGCGTGCAGATCGGTCCCGGAAACAGCCCGCGGACGCGGTACGTCTGGTAGCCGGCAATCGACTCGGGGAACTCGATCGAGGCCAGCGGCTCCCGCGGGACGTTCCAGAAGGAGTACTGGGGCCACTTCACGAGGTCGAGCTTCCGCAGGGCGAGGAGATCGACGCCCCAGACCACCGTCGGGTCGCCATTGAGCAGCGACCCTCCGTCGATCCGGTTCTGGTAGACGCCGGCGACGAGGGCCTTCTCGTCGTCGCGGCTGGTCTCGCGCTCCACGAGCGACGCCAGGGTCAGGACCTCGTGGAAAGAACGGCCCGCGTCCTTCGCCGCCTGGATCCGCTTCGCGCCCACGTTCTCGTAGAAGCGGTCGAGCATCCTCCGGACCAGCTCCTCGGCCGTCGTGTCGGGGAGGGCGCGATAGGCACCGGCCGCCAGGTACCCCTCCAGTGTGGCGCCCTTCGGAAGATCGAGCCAGGGGTAGTCGTCGCGAAGCTTCTGCGGCGGCTTCCGCACGAGGGCCAGGAAGTCCGCCGCGTTCATCTCGAGGGTCGCGATCTCGTCCGGGCGAGCCTGGATGTAGGCCGTCATCTGCTCGAGCCGGAGGCCGGCCCGGAACTGGGCCAGGAAGGACGGGTCTTTCGCCTCGAGGAGGGTCCCGACGAGCTGGTCCGGGGTCAGGTTCCGGCGCAGCAGGAAGGTTCCTGCGTCCAGCTGGCCGGTCACGCCCCGGTCTATCGCGATGAGCAGGAAGGCCCGCTGGTCCCGTAGCAGGCCTTCGTCGACGAGGCGGCCGGCGATGCCCGCAGCGGTCTCGCCCGTCGCGACCGTGAACTCGACCTGCGTCCTGTCGCCGCTGGCAGGAGCAGTCATGGCATCCCCGAGGTCCTCGCGCACGAAGTCGGCAACGAAGGGCAGCCCGAGTGCCCCGGGGTTGGCGTCCGCGAACCCGACGACCAGGCTCCGGGTCAGCGGGCGAAGCACGGTCCCGAGGGCGAGGAGCACCACCGCGCCGGCAATGCCGAGGAAGACGAAGAGGGGGACGAGGCCGCCGATCCCGCTCCGGCGGCGCCCGCGAGCCAGGTCGTACGCCGAGACCGTGCCGGCCCTGCCCGATGGGCGGTGCCGTGCGTCTCCAGGCGCGCCCGCGTCGTCGAGGCGACGCGCCATCGGCGGCCGCCGGCCCCCCGGCTCCTTGCCGTCGCGGGGCCCGGCCCCACCGCGGATCGTCATGCGTCCTCCTATCCCAAGTCGTCCCCCGGGGGCCCGACCCGTTCGCCCGGCATCTCCCGCCGGCGGGCCTCCAGCTCGTCCTCGAGGATGACGGCCGCCGCCTCCCGGTCGATCCGCGCCCGGTGCGCCGCGCGCCGGACCGGGCCCGGCGGCCCCCCCGCCCGGCCGCGACCGG
>CAZVPS010000113.1:0-6956 GCA_964629105.1 uncultured Anaerolineaceae bacterium | reverse complement strand
CGCGGCGCACGACGGTCCGGATCTTCGGGTCGTCGTCGACGACGAGGATACGGGTCGCGTCGCTCATCAGGCTCGCTCCTGCGTCAGTGGGTCATCGGTGTCAGGGGGTCATGCCCGGCATCGAGGTCATGCCCGGCGCCATCGTAGGCGCTGGCGCCTCGGTGGGGGCCGGTGATGGCGTCCCCGCCGGCGGCGCGGACGAATCCTTCGGGCGGACGGTGATCGCCATGATCAGCCCGCCGGGTTCCTGGCCGTTGTTCGACGCGTGGTGGAGGTCGTGGCAGTGGAGGAGCCACGTCCCGGGATTGTCGGCCCGGAAGACGACGTCGTATGTCTCTCCCTGCGCGATGTCGAGCGTGTTGAGCCGCTGCGGCTCCGTGAGCGTCTCGCCGTCCTTGGCGAACATCGCCATGTCCATCCCGTGGAGGTGCATCGGGTGAATCGTCTGGCTTGGGTTGATGAACCGGAGCCGGACCAGCTCGCCCTCGCCCACTTCGATTCGCTCCGTCTCCGGGAACGATTTCCCGTTGATCGTGAAGTAGTTGTACTCCATGCTCATCGCGTCCATCCCGGCCATCCCGGCGCCGGCCATCCAGTTGCCGATGGCCAGGACGTACTCGCGGTCGGCGGCAACCGGGTCGGTCCCCTGCGGGTCGATGATGAACGGCGCGTACAGCCCGCGATCGATCTGCTCGCGGCTCCGGTCGCCGTGGGCGTGGTACATGAACGTCCCGGCGTGCGGGGCGATGAAGCGGTACGTGTAGGTCGCGCCCGGCGCGATCGGATCCTGCGTGATCCCCGCCACGCCGTCCTGGTCGTTCGGCACGTGCAGGCCGTGCCAGTGAATCGACGTCGTCTCCGTCAGCTCGTTCCTGACCACGACCTCGACGGTGTCGCCCTCCGTGACGCGGATCGTCGGACCGGGAACGGTCCCGTTGAACGTGATCGCGTCGACGCGCACCCCGGTGACGAGCTCCCAGCTGGTCTCCTGCACGGTGCGCTCGAAGCGCCGCGTTTCGCCGGTCGGCTTGATCTCTCGCTCGGCCAGGATCTGCTCGAGGGCGGCACGATCGACGGCGGCGGAGCTGGCGGAATCCGGCTTCGGAGCAGCGAGCGAGTAGGCGCCGACGGTGCCGACGACGCCGACGCTCAGGCCGGCGATGAGCGCGAGTGCGGAGAGGGTGCGTGGAGAACGGATCGGCATGGAGCGAACCTCGCGATGGACGGACGTGACCAGCGCGACAGTGACCCGGAAATCTGAGAGCCAGATGAGCGGACCCTGAGATGTCGGTGGGAGGTCGGCGCGGTCCGCGGAGGCCTCCGCGAAGGCAGCGGGCCGCTGTCTGCTACCGTTGCGTGATCATGGCTGGCACCATCCGCACCATTGCAGCAGGGGAGCCGGCGGTCGAGAACGTGCTGGGACCGCTGGGCGCTGCGGTCATGCGCGTCGTCTGGGCCCAGGGCGAGGTGACAGTCACCTCGGTCGTCAGCACGTTGAACGCGGGCCGGCCGCAGCCGCTGGCCTACACGACCGTCATGACGATCCTCGTCCGTCTCCAAGAGCGGGGCTTCCTCGAGCGCAGGAAGCAGGGCCGCCAGTTCGTCTACCGGCCCGCGGCGGACGAGTCGGCGATGCTGGACACCCTCAGTGGCCGCGCCGTGGACGATCTTCTCGCGCGCTATGGGTCGACCGCGATGCGGCACTTTGCGGAGCGCCTGGCAGACGCAGATCCGGATCTGCGTGCCCGAATCATCGAGCTCGCGTCGCGCCGGTCGACATGAGCCCCCGCACGGGGCGCGCCGCACTCCTGCTCGCGGTGACCGCCGGTGCGGTGAGCCTGGCCTGCGTTCTCGCCGCCCGCGTCTGGACGGGCGACCCGATGCTCGCGCTCGAGCTGGGTGGCGGCATCCTGGTCGCCGGGTGGTTGCTGCTCGGGATCCGCTCTGGCCTTCGGGGCCACCGCCTTGCGCGCGATCTCGCACCGTGGTGCCGTGTGTCCCGCGTCGCCGGTGTCGACTGCCGGGTCATCCGCGGTGGCGCCGGCCACGCGTTCGTCCTCGGCATCATCCGTCCGAGGATCTATCTCGGCGAGGCCCTGCTGGAGACGCTCGACGACGACGAGCTGCGGGCCGTGGTCCTGCACGAGGATCATCATCGACGGACGCTCGCTCCGCTCCGCTCCGCCGGCCTCGAGGCCTGGCTTGCGCTGGTCGGCCGATGGTCAATCGCCCGGGCGGCCCTCGTCGACCGGGCGACCGACCTCGAGCGGGACGCCGATGTTGCCGCGCTTCGCGCCGGCGTGAGCCCGGCGAGTCTCGCGAGGGCGCTGGTGAAGAGCGACCCGAGCCTGCCGGTATCGGGCGTCGCATTCGCCGCCGCTTCCGACCGGCGTCTCCGAACGCTGCTCGCGATGGCCGACGGCGTCGACGATGGCACGCCGGTCCGGCTTCCGTACGAGTGGCTGCCTGTCGCGGCGTTCACCGCGATCGCCGTCGGGTGCCATGCAACAGGTCTGACGCCCTTCGCCTGAGACTGAGGGCTGCGGGCTGCGCTACCCAGGTCGCCCGCCGGACGGTCGCGCCTCGGGATCCGCGTCGCCTGGTCACATGATCAGGACGTAGGCCGGGTCCAGGAAGGGCTCGGGGTCGTCTCGGAATTCGAGAAGGCACCGGTGGCCGCAGAAGACGTGCTCGGTGCCCTCGAAGGTGCTGGCGAGGCCCTGCTCGCGGGCGTTGTCGGGCGCGACCGCCATCCCGCACACGGGATCCTCGTGCGGAGGGACGGTACGGCGCTCGGTCATCGTCAGGTTCCGGTCGGGCGGGGCGCCGACCGCGCTCATGAGCCGGGCAGGGGCGCGACCGCAGGCTCGGCCTCGGCCACCTCGCAGATCCCCGCGTCCACCGGCCCCAGGGCGGCTGCGGTTCGCTCGGCATCGAGCTGCGCCTTGATCTCGGGGTAGGCATCGCCGAGGCAGCACGAGCAGCTCTCGTACCAGCGGCGCATCCCCTCGTCGATGACCGGGAGGGCGCCGCCGTCAACCGTTCCGTGCTCGGCCGGCAGGGCAGCGGCTTGGGCCGCCTCGGCCTTCGAGACGTAGGTCGCCGGCTCCTCCAGGAACGCGCGGCGGCAGCCGCTCCCGCAGAAGGCGTACGTCCGGCCCTCGTGCTCCAGCAGGAGGCCGGCGGCCTCGGCCGCGGTGACGTCCGCGGTCATACCGCAGACGGGGTCGATGAGCTTCGCGGGACGAACCGATTCCATGGGGGCGCTCCTCAAATCCAGGGGTGCAGCGTGATCACAGCGTACGGGCGGGGTCCGAAAAGATGCTCGTCGAGGCGTCGCATCGCTCACTCCACCTTGACGGTCGCCTTCATGCCGCCAACGTAGTGGCCGGCGACGTGGCATCCGGCCAGGATCGACCCCGCGGCCGGAAACGTCACCGTGAGCTCCTTCGTCTCGCCGGGGTCGACCCCGATCGCCATCTCCTCGTCCTCCCCCATGCCCATCGAGCCGCCCATCTCCGTCTCGTGCTCGGCCTGGGCGGCCTCGTCGCCGAGGACGAACTCGTGGCCGATCGCGCCGGTGTTCGTGACGACGAAGGTGACTGGGACGCCGGCCGGGACGGTCATGGACGCGGGCTCGATCCGGAGGGCGTCGGTGAGCTTCACCTCGATCCGGGTGGCCGGCGCGGTGGCCGCCGCGGTTGGCGCCGCCGTCAGCGACGGAGCCACGGTAGGAGCCGGCGTTGAGCCGCCTCCCGCGCAGGCGGCGACGAGGACGGCGATGGCGGCGAGCGCCGCGAGACGAACAGGACGCATGTCTTCTCCTTCTATCCGACGGACGGTTGTGCGACGCGCCGGGTCGGCGCCTCATCGTGGAGCTTCGGGGCCGTGAACCGGCGCAGGCGCAGGGCGTTCGAGACGACCGTCACCGAGGAGAGGGCCATCGCCGCGGCGGCGAGGATCGGGTCCAGAAGGATCCCCGTGAACGGGTACAGGACGCCCATCGCAACCGGGATGAGGACGACGTTGTAGGCGAACGCCCAGAAGAGGTTCTGCTTGATGTTGCGCATCGTCGAGCGCGAGAGGGCGATCGCGGTCACGAGGCCGCGGAGGTCCCCGCTCATGAGCGTCACGGCGGCCGATTCGATCGCGACGTCGGTCCCCGTGCCGATCGCGATGCCGACGTCGGCGGTCGCGAGGGCCGGGGCGTCGTTGACGCCATCGCCGACCATGGCCACCGCCCGGCCCTCCGCCTGGAGGGCGCGAACCTGGGCCGCCTTCTCGTCCGGCCGGACGTCGGCCACGACCCGGTCCACGCCCGCCTCCGCGGCGACCGCCCGGGCGGTCGTCTCGTTGTCGCCCGTGAGCATCACGACGGCCAGCCCGAGCCGGTGCAGCTCTGCCACGGCGGCCGCGGAGCCCGCCTTGAGCGTGTCGGCGATGGCGATGATCCCGGCCGCCCGCCCGTCGATGGCGACGAAGACGGGCGTCTTGCCGGCGGACGCGAGCCGCCCGGCGGCCTCGGCCAGCGCCGCGACCTCGACCCCGAGGAACGCGGCCCGTCCCACGAGCACCTGGTGGCCGTCGACCGTCGCCCGGATGCCCTCACCGGCGACGGCGTCGAAGGCGCTCGCCACGGAGGTCTCGAGCCCGCGCTCGCGCGCGTGACGGACGATGGCCTCGCCGAGCGGGTGCTCGGACCCACGTTCGGCGGCCGCGACGAGGGCCAGGAGCTCGTCGTCGTCGGGGGCGCCGTCAACGCGGACGACATCGGTGACGCGTGGCTTGCCCTCGGTCAGGGTGCCGGTCTTGTCGAGCACGACCGCCCGGACCTTGTGCAGCCGCTCCAGGGCCTCGGCGTTCCGGAAGAGGACCCCGTTCTCGGCGCCCTTGCCGGTCCCGACCATGATCGAGGTCGGGGTGGCCAGCCCGAGGGCGCATGGGCAGGCGATGATGAGGACCGCAATCGTGTTCAGGAGGGCCATGTTGAACGCGGGCTCCGGCCCGATGGCGAACCAGGCCACGAACGTCAGGCCGGCGAGCACGAGGACGACCGGGACGAAGACTCCGGTGACCGCGTCGGCGAGGCGCTGGATCGGGGCGCGCGACCCCTGCGCCTCCTGCACGAGGCGGACGATCTGGGCGAGCACGGTGTCCGCGCCGACCCGCGTGGCCTCGTAGGTGAACGACCCCGAGCCGTTGAGCGTCCCGCCGATGACCTCGTCGCCGGGCTTCTTGCCGACGGGCATGCTCTCGCCCGTGACCATGCTCTCGTCGATCGAGGAGCGGCCGTCGCGCAGCACGCCATCGACCGGGATCTTCTCGCCGGATCGCACGCGGACGAGGTCGCCGCGGACGACCTCCTCGATCGCGATGTCGAGCTCGACGCCGTCGCGGATGACGCGCGCCGTTCGCGGGGCGAGCCCGATGAGCTTGCGGATCGCGTCCGAGGTGTGGCTGCGCGCCCGCGCCTCCAGGAAGCGCCCCAGCAGGATGAGGGTGATGATCGCCGCCGCCGTATCGAAGTAGAGAGGGAGCACGTCGCCGTGCATCACGACCCCCGCCGCCTCGAAGAAGCCCGGGAAGAAGATGGCCGCCAGGCTGTAGGCGAAGGCGGCGGACGTCCCGACCGCGACGAGCGTGTTCATGTCCGCCGCCCGGTGGCGGAGGGCGTTGAGCGCGCCGCGGTAGAAGGGCCAGCCGGCGTAGAACTGCACGGGGATAGCCAGCGCCAGCTGGAACCACGGGTTCGTGAACAGCTCGGGAAGGCCGGGCGCCACCGTCATCCGGGCCAGCCCGATGAGGATCGGGATCGTGAGGACGGTCGCGATGATGAGCCGGCGCCGGAGGTCGGCGAGGTGCCGGTCGGCGAACGAGGGCTCATCGGCTGCGCCCGCCTCGGTCTCCTCGGCGGCGAGACGATCGACGCGGGCCACGTATCCCGCCGCCTCCACGGCGCCGGCCAGGCCGGCCAAATCGATCCGGGCCGGATCGAACTGCACCGTGGCGGACTCCGTGGCGAGGTTGACGTTCGCCTCGACGACACCGTCGGCCTTGCGCAGGGACCGGGTGATCCGGTTCACGCACGAGGCGCAGGTCATCCCCTCGATCGCGAAGGACGTGATCTCGATGGCAGGCATGGGTGTGGTCACTGGCTTGTCCTGATACTCCCAGGGAGTATCTTGTCAGATGTCGTCAAGCCGGTCGACGAGGCCATGATCGCCCGCGGTCACCCCCCGCCCGCGGCCGAGGTTGCGTAGCGCGCCATGTTTCGTGCTCGAAGGCCTCGGAACGCACCCCATCCCGCGTGATCAATGCGTGCCGCGCAACGATCCCCGCCGCTCGCGGCCGAATCGGGCGGGTGACGCAGGAATCATCGCGTCGTACGCACGACGGATGCGGGCGCGCGGGTGCGTTCTGCATCGATCTATCTCCCCGGGGTTCAGCGCCCGAGGAGACGCGCGAGCCAGTTGCGGGCCTCGTCGGCCGGGACGGCGATGGCGGCTTCGAGGTCGGCCCGGTAGCCGGCCCCCTCGACCGCCGCCGCGAGCGCCGCGTTCGACACCAACGCGGGCTCGCGACTGACGGTCGCTGTCTCGCGCCGCAGATCGACACGGACCCGGCGGACGCCCTCGACGGCCCGCACGGCGTGTTCGATGTGCCCGACGCACGAGACGCAGGTCATGCCCTCGACGGGGAAGCGGATCGTCTCCAGGCCCGCGTCGCTCACAGCGACACCATCAGGCCGAAGCTCATGGCGATGACAGCGAGCGCGAGACCCACTTTGATCCACGGCGAGTTCGAGCGGTTCCAGCGCCCCAGCTTGCCCAGGACCCGCCGGTCGCTGACCGCGAGCAGGAGCGCGAGAAGGGGCACGATGAAGGCGATGTTGTAGAGGGCGAGGAGCGCGAGGCCGGTGAGGCCGCCGCCCGACGCGTGGAGCACGGCCACGATGC
>CAZVPS010000112.1:0-6995 GCA_964629105.1 uncultured Anaerolineaceae bacterium | reverse complement strand
CGCCAGGGCCGGCGGGGGAACGATCGGGGCCGCCGGCGGGGCGACCGGGGCGGGCGGCGGTGCGACCGGGGCCACGGGCTGGAGCGGGGTGGCGCAGTTGCCGCAGAAGCGGCCGGCATCGGAATTGGCGGTCCCGCAGGCGGGACAGACGAGTGGCATCTACGCACCCACCTTTCCGTCGGGCAGTGTTTCCGTGCGAGCCTCGCGCACCGACGCCGGGACCGCGCTGAGGGCCATCCCGCAGGAGGGGCAGAACCCGGCCGCGATGATGTCCGCGCGGCAGTTCGGGCACGTCGTGTAGGCGAAGCCGACGTTGCCCGCCTCCTCGAGGAGGGCGGTGTGCAGGACGATGCGCAGGTACACGATGACGACGCCGACGCACAGGATCTGCCAGCCCACGCTGAGCAGCCGCGGCAGGCCGTACCCGACGAGCAGGCGATCCACCAGCACGAAGGCGACGGCCATGACGAGGGCGAGGACGACGCCGCCGATCTCCAGCCGGCCGAACCTGCCGTGCGCACGGCGGCGCCACAGCGCCGCGGTGATGAGGCCCGTGGTGCTGCCCGCCATCAGGGGCGCGAAGATCGCGATCGAGATGAGCGGGTAGACCCACCCCGCGACCGCCGTGTTGATGGAGGAGCTGGTCAGCACCTGGGCGAAGCGGACGACCGTGGCCGCGGCGGAGAAGCCGAGCCCGGCCGCCACGCCGATCACCAGCCCGTCGACCGTCTCGGAGAGGTCCCTGCGACCCCGCAGCAGGAGCGCCGGGATCGGCTTCACGATCTCGGCGATCAGCGGAAGGAGGACCGCCCCGGCCAGCAGCCCCGGCACGTCCACCGCGGTGCCGAACGGGGTGACCCGGACATCGACCAGCGGGACGACCAGCTGGTTCGCGACGAGCGTCACCACCGCGCCAAGAAGGAGGCCACCGCCCACCGTCAGGCCCACGACCGGGATCGGGGCGTCGCGGTAGATCCGGACTTCGTAGAGGTACATGAGGTAGAGGACGGGCACGAGGAACGCCGAGAGGATGATCGCGGCAGTGATCAGTCCCAGGAGCGCGAGGACCGCGAGCGCGACGACCCCGCCGAGGAACACCCACCTGAACTCGTTGACCTCGTTGTGGCCGAGGTGCGGGAGGAGGGTCGAGAAGATGCCGGGGCTCACCACCGGCTCGCTCGGGTTGGCGGCGAACCGATCGAGGCGCCGCCGGTCCGCGGTGGTCCCCCCGGGACCCTGGCGTGCCCCGCACACGGTACAGAACGTGCCGTCGGGCACGTCCCGGTCACAGTGGGCACAGCGCATCGCGACCTCCCTGGCGGCCCACGTTCTGGCGGGACCGCCCACTTCTACTGTGACCCCGACAGGTTCGTGGGACGTTCGAGCTGCCCGCGGCGGCGCTCGGCCCGGATCCCCGTTGGCCCCGCGGTGGACCTCATGGGAAGCTGTTGACCTCGACCCGGCCCGTCTTCACGACGATCGAGATCCGCAGGCCGCGAGGCGCGGGCCCGGTCCGGTCCGTGTACTCGACGACCCAGTGCTCGACATGGAAGTCAGTGGCCAGGACGACGGTCCCGGGGACGCCGGCGAAGGTGGGGTACTGGAGCCGGACGATCGTGTCCGCCGCGCTCTCGGCCGCCTGCTGGGTGACCGGAGGGGCGGGGTGCATCGCGGCGGCCAGCTCCTCGTCCGCGGTCCTGACCGGCTGGCCCAGGAGGAAGACGACCGCGAACCCCGCGACGAGAAGCGCGGTCCAGGCGGCGATGACGAGGGAGAAGCGCTTCATGGGCGACCGAGGTAGACCATGTAGTGGAGGGTCTTGAGGGTGATCAGGGCGGAGTCGACGTCGCCGGCCGCGACGAGCGCGTCGATGGCGTTGCCGATCCCCTGCTTGGCCTCGAAGAAGGCGTCGATCGGGGTCAGCCCGTCATTGACCCCGCGCCAGAAGAGGAGCTCGAACCCGGTCCGTCCCCTGGGCGTCTCGTTCGGGCCGATCAGCGTGCTGTACGAGAGATGCGTGTCCGCGACGTAGGCCCGGGCGCCCGACTTCAGGTAGTGCAGGGCCAGGTTGTTGTCCGCGGTCTTGTGCTGCGGCTCCTCGATGGTGTCGAGCGTCCACGCGCCGTAGCAGGCACCGACCTGGACGATGCCCCCGCTGGTTGGGTTCGTGTCGACCGTCACGGCGTCGGCCTGCACCGACTCCTTGACCACCCACTCCCCGTCGAAGGGGCGGTCGCTGTTCGCGGGCTCCCAGGCCACCGTGTTGGTGGACCACACGTTCGTCAGGACGCCGATCCCGTGCAGGAGGACGTAGAGGTACCGAGCGGACCGGGCGGCCGGGTCGGCTCCGAACGACGCCGCGTCCGAGGGCGGCGCGTAGCGGAGCTGGACCTGGACTTTCGAGCCGATCGCGCCGAGCACGACGCCAGCCTGGCTCTTGCGCTCCGAGTTGACCAGGGCGAACGCCCCGCCGTCGGGCGGCACGATGTCCCCGAGCTGGGTGAGGAGGAGTTGCGCGTCTTCGCTGCTCGGGATCCGGGTCGTCGGGATGTCCGGGATGCCGTACTCGTCCCGGTCGAGGTCGCTGTACGGGTCGTCGGAGGGCAGCCAGTCCGAGGGCAGATCCCATTCGTCGAGGGAGGACTTCTCCGACGCGCCGACCGGGTTCGCGACGTGGACGAAGGGGACCGCGTCGTCGTTGCCGAGAATCAGCAGGTACTTCCAGCGTCCCGTGCGGAGGAGCCGCTGGACCTCCGGCACGGCGGTCTCCTGCGTTTCCCGGGTCACGCCGCTCCCGTCGAGGTCGTGGACCTCGCCCACGCGGGCGGCCGCCGCCAGGACGGCGTCGGCGCCGGCGCCGAGCTTCTCCCGGAGCACCGCCACCCTGGTCACGACCAGGACCTCGGAGGGGTCCTTGTACGGGATCGGGCCGCTTGCCGAGCCGGAGCCCAGCACCTGGTCGCCGGCCGAGCCGCTCCCCACGACGAACGAGACGACTTCGTCGGGGACGCCGTTGAAGTTGACCTCGATCGAGTAGACGTCGTCCGGGAAGCCGCCCTCGGCGATCAGCGGGAAGACGAAGCCCTGGCTGTCGCCGCGACGGGCGGCGCTGTCGTTGACGACGGCGTGGCTCGTCTCGAATACGAAGCGATCGCCCTGGAAGAGCCGCAGCTTGAGCTCCGTCCCGACCTCCGCGAAGCTCCAGCCCAGCAGCGCGAAGACCACCGTCGTCCCGCTCGGAAAGCCGTTTCCGAGCCCGATCGGGGTCCCGTCCGTGGCGATGTCCGAGGCGAGCTGGAGGTGGTAGAGAACCGCCTGGCCGACCGAGGCAGGCTGGACCGGCCCGGCGATCGCCGGGGTCTTGCCGGGCGTCGCGACCGCTCCGCTGGCGGTGGGGAGCGCCGTGTCGGTCGGCTGGACAGGAGGGGCCGTCGCCGCCCCGGTCGGCTGGACCGGGGGCGCCGTCGCCGCGTCGATGGACGCGGCCGCGGTCGGCTCGCTGGAGGCGGCGGTGCTGCAGGCGGACCCCGCGAGCGCCGCGGCGAGGAACAGGGAAAGCAGGCGGCGGGTCATCCTTGCTCCTCCGCGCCGGCGGCCTGCAGCTCAAGGATCCGGGCCCGGAGCTCGTCGCCGCGCGTGGCGGCCGGCGGCCGGTTCGTCCGCACCGAGAGGCGCCACTTGTGGAAGGCCAGCTCGCCCTCGGCGGCGTAGCGGCGGCGGAGCCGCAGGACGGGGCCCAGCCCGCCCGACCGGAGAAGCGCGCCCTGCCGGCCGAGGCGCCTCCGGAAGGATGTGATCGTGGCGAAGTCCGCCTCGCTCACCGCGCCCGCGGCAACCTCGTCGTGGAGCTCGACGCGGAGGATCCGGGCCTCGCGGCGCCAGGCGAGGGCAACCGTCAGCGCAAGCGTCGCGATCCCCAGCCAGTTGATGGCGTTCGCGGCGAGACGGCTGAGGAACCCCACGGCCGCGTCCGGCTGGCCGACGATGCGCGAGAGGATGAGGGGGAACGTGTCGTGGAAGGCGTGCAGGAAGGCCGCGGTGGCAAGGGCGAGCACCACCACGACGAGGTATCGGGCCCGGACGAGCCGCTGCGCCGCCCCGACGATGGCGCCGAACACGGCGCTGTAGAAAGCGTGGTTGAGGCCGGCGATGACGAGGGCGACGATCGTCCCCCCGCTGAGGAGGCTCGTGCCCCCCAGCGCGTAGGTGAAGGTCTCCGCCGCCCCGAACCCGGCGCCGAGCGCCGCGCCGTAGACCACGCCGTCGAGGACGTCGTCGAACTCGTCGCGGATGCTGTGGACCAGGGCGTAGAGGAGCACGCCCTTGACCAGCTCCTCGACGATGCCCAGGAGCGGGTCCACCCTGAGCCCCGGCGCGAAGGCGGGGGGGAGGGCGGCGGCCCGGCCGGCCAGGGCAAGGAACGCGAGCGTGATGAGCGGGGCGGCGATCGCGCCGAGACCGACGCTGGACAGGAGGAGCGTCCACGGCTCCTTCTCGTACCGGTCGATCGCGTTCAGAACGAACAGGTAGACCGCCGCCGGGACGAGCGCAAGGACGAGAGCCGCAACGAGTGTCGACAGCTCGGGCATGGGGACGGCTCTCTCCGAACTCCGTGGACGGCCGATCGGGCACGGATGCCACCATCTCTCCGACCCGCGACGGTCGGCGGAAGGTACACCCAGGGACGAGACCCCGGCCGCACGGACGCGCCGGTGCTTCCAGTGTCGTGGGTCCGGCGGCGGAGCGCAACAGTTGAAATGCGGCGATGTCGAGATGCGGCGTCCGGCCCGTCAGCCCGCCGGGTGCCTCGGCCGGGAAGCCGGAGGCTACTCGGCCAGGGCCGCCGCCTCCTCGGCCTGGTCCGCCGGCGCCTCGACCGGGGCCGCATCCTCGAGCACCTCGACCGTGGCGTCCATCGACGTCTCGGCCTCGGCGAGCTCCTCGACGATGGCTGCCTGCTCGTGGGTGTCGAGGGAGACGATGGCCTCCGCCTCGGCGGCCCGTGCCTCGGCGAGCAGCTCGGTGGAGCTGAGGAGGCGAACCTCGGAGGCCGCGTCGTGATCGACGTCGCCGATCCGCTCGATCGAGAAGGAGATGCCGGGGGGCAGCGAGGCGGTCACCTGGATCTCGCCGATCCGGTACATGGAGCCCTTCTTGCGGAGGCGGGCGTTCGCCCGCTCCTGGAGGGCCGTCGCCTTGATGACGACGTCGGCCAGGATTCCCGGGTCGATCCGCTCGACCATCGTCCGGGCGCCCCGCCCGGCCGCGGTGATGCTGCCCTTGACCTTCGCCTGCGTCGCCGGGTCCTGCGCCTTCGCGACGACCGCGCTGGCCGCCTTCGCCGACGCGTCGGCCGCCTTCACCGATGCATCACCGGCCGCCTTGCCTGCCGTGGCGAGCCCGCCCTTCACCCGCTCCTGCGTCGCCGGATCATGGGCCTTGGCGGAGACGGCGCTCGCGGCGCGCGAGGATGCGTCGACTGCCTCCCGCGCGACCTCCGAGGCCTTCTCCCTCGCCTTCTGCAGGAAACTCACGCCGTCCTCCGCTCGTGTCCGCCGGATCGTTCCGAGATCCGGCCCCGACGCTACGAGCCGCGGTGGCGGCCGTCAAGCGGGATCTCCGGCGCACCCCGGTTCGATGCCGCAGCGCCGGCGACTATGCACAGACGACGACGCCGGGCGGGCCGGCGGCTGAGGGCCGGCTCAACCCGGCCTGGGTTTCAGTGGTGGCAGGCGCCCGCGCTGCCTGCCGACTCGGCAGTGCGGAAGGACGACCCGCAGCCGCAGGCCGCGACGGCATTCGGGTTGTTGACCGTGAAGCCGGCGCCCATCAGCGTGTCGACGTAGTCGATCTGAGAGCCGCGGAGGAGGTCGATGCTCTTCGTGTCGACGTAGACCTTCATCCCCTGGGCCTCAAGCACCTGGTCGTCGGCCGTCGGGGCGTCCTCGATCATCATCCCGTAGCGGAAGCCCGAGCAGCCGCCCGAGTAGACGTAGACGCGGAGGCCGGCGTCGGGGTTCGGCTCGTCGGCCGTGATCTCCCGGAGCTTGCCGACGGCGGCGTCGGTGAGGCTCACGACGGTCGCGGTGTTGTCGATCATCGGGGGCGTCCTCCTTGGGACGAAGGGGGGCAGGTCTGGCCGCTGATCGCCGCGGCTGGTGGCTGATCGAATGCTAGGGCGTCACCCGGTTTTCGACAAACAGCCCGCCGAAAACCGGGACGCAGGCCGGCTACTTGCCGGTGAACGGGGCGCAGACGAGCCCGAGCCTGCCGCCGGTGGCCACGAACCCGCCGAAGTCGGTGTCGCCCTTGGCGAAGCGGACCATCCAGAAGTATTCCTTCGGGCGCTCGGTGGCGGCGGGGAACTGGCGCGGGTTGGCACAGTCGGCAACGCCGACCACGGTGGCCCGGACTTCGTCGAAGGGGCCGTTGCCGGCGACCTGCGCGTACATCGTCTTGATCGGGACGCTGCACGGGCTCGTGACGAACGGCCCGCCGGGCAGGCACGAGACCACCGGGAGCTCGGGCGGGAGGCTGGCCTGCGGCGGGGCCGTGGCGGCGCCGCCCCCTCCCCCGCCGCCTCCGCCACCGCAGGCGGCGACCGCGAGTGCGATGAGCAGGACCGCACTGGGGATCCGGCCGCGACCGCGCATGAGCTCCTCCTCTATCCCGCATCCCGGGTGGGGCGGAAGCCTACCGGTCCACGGGGCCGGCGGCAAGATGGGAGCGCGCCGCGGAAAACGGCCGGCGAGAGTCCGCTCAGCGCCCGAAGCGCCGGGCCCGCTGCTGGTACGTCCGGACCGCCCGCAGGAGATCGATCTCGCGGAAGGCCGGCCAGTACGCGTCGCAGAAGTAAAACTCGCTGTAGGCGCTCTGCCAGGGCAGGAAGCCGGAGAGGCGGACCTCGCCGGAGGTGCGGATGATCAAGTCGGGGTCCGAGGAGCCGCTCGTGTACAGCTGGGCCGCCAGCCGTTCCGCGGTCAGGGCATCGGCCA
>CAZVPS010000111.1:0-7096 GCA_964629105.1 uncultured Anaerolineaceae bacterium | reverse complement strand
CCCGACCCCGACGCCCGATCCGACGCCCGATCCGACGCCGACCCCGACCCCGCCCGCCGCCACGCCCACCCCGACCCCGACGCCGACCCCGACGCCGACCTCGACCCCGACGCCGTAGCCCGGCGGGCCGGCCACGGGCCGGCCGACGCGGTCCGCTGTTCGGCCGCAACCCTTTGCTATACTCGCGCCGCCGTGACAGGCTGGCAATGAGCGGGCTCGGACGGGCCGGCGCGTACTTCGCGCTCTTCTCCCAGGTGGGGCTCATCCTGCTCGTCACCAACCTCGGCGGCACCCTAGCGGGCTACTGGGCCGACGAACAGCTGGGAACGGTCCCCATCCTGACCCTCGGCGGCTTCCTCGCCGGGCTCACGGTGGGATGGGTGGCGGTCTTCCGGCTGATCAGGCGGTTCCTGGCCAGCGCCGACGAATGAGCAGTCCGGGCGCGACCAGGACGGTCGCGCCCCTTCGCGTGGAGCGAGCGTGACGAGCGAACCGGAGACCGCGACGATCCCCGCCGAGGCGCCGAAAGTGGCCTCGAAGCGGCGTCGCAACATCCTGCTCCTCGCGATGGCGGCGGTCATCGTGGTCGACGTCGTCGCGGCCTTCGCGTTCCCGCCCCAGAGTCCGGCCGGGCCCGACGCCCCCTACGCCTTCCCCGCCGATGCGATCAGGGGCAACATCGAGCCGATCCCCCCGCACGTCCTCTTCACCCTCGACGGCAGCGAGCCGAACCACACCGACCTCGTCCTCTTCCAGCCCTCGATCACCAGCACGATCCTGATGATGTGGATCGTCATGCTCATCGCGATCGTCCTCGTGATCGCGGCGACGCGCGGGCGGAGAGAGGTGCCGGGCGGTCTCCAGAACGTCGTGGAGTACGCCTACGAGAGCCTCTCCAACTTCGGGATGTCGCTCGGGGGACCGAAGGCGAAGGGGTTCATCCCCCTCTTCGCCAGCCTCTTCGTCCTGATCATCCTCTCCAACTGGAGCGGCCTCGTGCCGCCGATCGGCAAGATCCCGCTGCTGCGGGCCCCCACCAGCGACATCAACGTCACGTTCGGGCTGGCGATCGTCAGCTTCCTCACCTTCCACGTCTCGGGCGTCCGCCATCTGGGCCTCGGGGGTTACGTCGGGAAGTTCTTCAGCCTCCGCGAGTTCAAGAACGGCGTTGCCGCCGGCCTCATCGCGCTCTTCGTGGGCCTGATGGAGTTCATCCTTGAGTTCGTGAAGCCGATCACGCTGGCGA
The DNA here is from genome assembly GCA_964629105.1 of uncultured Anaerolineaceae bacterium. GTDB lineage: Bacteria > Chloroflexota > Limnocylindria > Limnocylindrales > CSP1-4 > CTSoil-043. Next base: position 5,850 of record CAZVPS010000111.1, on the reverse strand, counting down.
TGCGGTTGTTCGGCAACATCTACGGTGGCGAGCTGGCGCTCGCCGTGATCACCTCGCTCACGATCGCGATCATCCCGGTCGCGCTGGTCGGCCTGGAGACCTTCGTCGGGTTCGTCCAGGCCCTCATCTTCTCGGTCCTCACGCTCATCTTCACGATGCTCGCGATCGAGGGCCATCATGACGAGCACCACGAGGCCCACGACGTCGTCGAGGAGATGCCCGAAGGGGCGATCGGCCCGACCCACGAGAGCCTCTCGCCACAGGGCCAGGCGGCCTGACGGGAGATCCACCACGGGAGCAAGCCGGTCGGCCCGACCTGACGGGAGCCGGAGCAGGAGGTAGGTACACGATGGAGAACCTTGGAGCGGGCCTCGCCGCATTCGGCGTCCTGGGCCCGGCCCTCGCGGTCGGCATCCTGACCGGGATGTCCACGGCCGCGATCGGGCGGAACCCGGAGGCGGCGCCCCAGATCCGCGCCACCTTCATCATCGGCGCGGCGTTCGCCGAAGGCCTCGGCGTCCTCGCCGTCGTCGTCGGCATCCTCGCGATCCTGCTCGGCGGCACCAAGGCCTAGCCCGCACCGGAACCGGAGGGCAACGCCGTGGACCTCTACGCGGCCGGCTCCGCGATCGCCGCCGCCGCGGCCGCCGTGTCGGCGGAGGCGGGGATCCAGGTCAACCTGTTCTGGATCATCGTCGTCGCCGCCAACTTCGTGCTGTTCCTCGCGATCCTCACGCTCTTCGCGTGGAACCCGATCACGCGGACGCTGGACGACCGGCGGAACAAGATCGAGCAGGGTCTGAAGGACGCCGAGCAGGCGCGCCTCGACCTCGAGCGCGCGTCGGCCACGGCGTCGGAGCAGATCGCGACCGCGCGGCGCGAGGCGCGGGACATCCTTGACCGGGCCCAGCGCGTGGCGCAGGAGACCCGCGACGCGGACATCGCCGCGACGCGCGCGGAGCTCGAGCGGATGCGCGTCCGGGCGGCCGCCGAGATCGACGCGGAGAAGAGCCGCGCCATCTCCGACCTGCGGGCGGAAGTGGCCGACCTCGCGATCGGCGCCGCCGGGCGCGTCGTGCGCGAATCCATGGACGGTGAGCGCCAGCGTCGCCTCGTCGACGAGTTCCTGGCCGAGACCCGCACGCCGGGAGCAACCGCCTGATGGCCCGTCCGTCGACGGCTGCCCTTCGCTATGCCGAGGCCGCGTTCGAGATCGCCCGCCGCGACGGGACGCTCGAGCGCTGGCTCGACGACCTGCGCCTTGCGGCGGACGTCGTGACGCAGCCCGACGCCGCGCGCGTCGTCGACAACCCGGCGATCCCGTTCGGGACCCGCCGCGAGATCCTGGGGAAGCTGCTCGAGGGCCGCGTGACCCCCGGGGCCTACAACCTGGTCCTCCTCCTCGCGGAGCGGGGGCGGCTCTCCGCCGCACCCGCCGTCGCGGCGGAGTACAAGCGGCTCGTGGACCGCGAGCGCGGCGTCGTCGTCGCGACCGTGGCGAGCGCTGTTCCCCTCGAGCACGCCGAGCTCGAGGCGATCGGAGTCCGTGTCCGGGAGATGACCGGGGCGCGGGCCGAGATCGTGACGGCCATCGACCCCGACCTGATCGGGGGCGTCACGATCCGGATCGGTGATCGGCTCATCGATGCCAGCGTGCGGGGACGCCTGGAGCGGCTCCGCGACCACATCGTCGCTGGAGCCCGCTGACCCGCCCCCACGCCGCGCCGGTCGCCCGCCGGCCCGCCGCCACCGACTGGAGCACCCCGCATGACCATCCGATCCGACGAGATCATCAGCATCATCAAGTCCTCGATCGACAACTTCGACGCGACCGCGGAGACGCGCAACGTCGGGACGGTCGTGGAGGTCGGCGACGGCATCGCCCAGGTCTACGGGCTCGCCGGCGCCCTTGCCTCGGAGCTCCTCGAGTTCCCGGGCGGCGTCTACGGGATGGCCCTCAACCTCGAGGAGGAGACCGTGGGCGCGGTCATCCTCGGCAATGCGACGGCCATCAAGGAGGGCGACGTCGTCAAGACGACGGGCCGCGTCGTCGAGGTCCCCGTCGGGTCGGAGCTGCTGGGCCGGGTCGTCAACCCGCTCGGCCGCCCGCTGGACGACAAGGGCCCGATCACGGCGACCCGGACCCGCCCCGTGGAGCGGATCGCCCCCGGCGTCATCAGCCGCAAGTCGGTCGACACGCCGGTCCAGACCGGCATCAAGGCGATCGACGCCCTCATCCCCATCGGCCGCGGCCAGCGCGAGCTGATCATTGGCGACCGCCAGACCGGCAAGACCGCCCTGGCCATCGACACGATCATCAACCAGAAGGGGCAGGGCCTCGTCTGCATCTACGTGGCCATCGGCCAGAAGCTCTCGACGGTCGCCTCCACCGTCGCGACGCTCGAGAAGTACGGCGCGATGGAGCACACGATCGTCGTCGTGGCCGGCGCCGAGGATCCCGCCCCGCTCCAGTACCTCGCCCCGTACAGCGGCGTCGCGATGGGCGAGGAGGTCATGGAAACGGGGGTCGAGATTCCCGGTCAGGGCCTGGTGAAGGACGCCCTGTGCGTCTACGACGACCTGTCCAAGCACGCCTGGGCCTACCGCGAGATGGCCCTCCTGCTCCGCCGCCCGCCCGGCCGCGAGGCCTACCCCGGCGACGTCTTCTACCTCCACAGCCGGCTCCTGGAGCGTGCGGCGCGCCTCAATGACGACAACGGAGGCGGCTCGCTGACGGCGCTGCCGATCATCGAGACCCAGGCCGGCGACGTCTCGGCCTACATCCCGACCAACGTCATCTCCATCACCGACGGCCAGATCTTCCTAGAGACGGACCTGTTCAACGCCGGGCAGCGGCCCGCCCTGAACATCGGCATCTCGGTCAGCCGGGTCGGCTCGGCGGCCCAGACGAAGGCGATGAAGAAGGTCGCCGGGCCGCTCAAGCTCGACCTCGCCCAGTACCGGGCCCTGGCCGCCTTCGCCCAGTTCGCCTCGGACCTGGACAAGGCCACCCGCGATCAGCTGACCCGCGGCGAGAAGCTCTCCGAGATCGTCAAGCAGCCCCAGTACCAGCCCCTCCCCGTGGAGAAGCAGGTCGCCATCCTGCTGGCGGCCACGAAGGGCGCCGTCGACGACATCCCGACCCCCCGGGTCAGGGAGTTCGAGGCCGGCTACTACCGCTTCCTGGAGGCGGAGCGGCCGGAGCTGCTCACGAAGCTCGGCGCGACGAAGGCACTCGACGACGAGGTCACGCAGGGTCTCGACGAGGCCGTTGCCGCGTACCGCGCCAGCTTCCTGGCGTAGCGGCCGGGCGAGGGGAGCGCAGCGTGCCCAGCCAGCGCGACATCCGGCGGCGCATCGGTGCCGTCAGGAACATCAAGCAGATCACCCGGGCGATGCAGTTCGTCGCGGCGTCGAAGCTCAAGCGCGCCCAGGACGCCACGCTCTCCAGCCGCCCGTACAGCGAGAAGATCGACGAGGTGATCTCCGATCTCGCCGCCGTCCTCGACGCCGAGACCCATCCGCTCCTCGCCCGGCGCGAGGGCGGGAAACGGCTCTTCGTCGTCGTCACGACGGACCGCGGCCTGGCCGGGCCCCTCAACACGAACACGATTCGTTTCGCCCTCAAGGAGATCCTCGAGCACCCGGGCGACCCCACCGTGGTGACCGTCGGGCGCAAGGGCCGCGACGCCCTCCGCCGCGCCCGGGTGCCGATGGAGGCGCATTTCGCCGGCTTCGGCGACCGCCCCGCCTTCGCCGACGTGACGCCGCTCACGCGCCTCATCACCGACGATTTCCTGGCCGGGACCTACGCCCGGATCGACCTGGTCTACTCGAAGTTCGTCTCGACGCTGGTCCAGCGGCCCGTCGTGGAGCAGCTCCTCCCCATCCAGCCCGCGCCGGACACCGAGGGGATCCCCGGCAACCAGTTCATCTTCGAGCCCAACCCGGCCATCGTCCTGCGCCAGCTCCTGCCGCGCTACGTGGCGACCCGCGTCTACCAGGCGATCCTGGAGACCACGGCCTCGGAGATGTCGAGCAAGATGGTGGCGATGAAGAACGCGACCGAGAACGCCGAGGAGCTCATCGAGGACCTGACGCTCTCCTACAACAAGGTCCGCCAGGCCAACATCACCCGCGAGATGATCGAGATCGCGTCCGGCGCCCGGGCGCGCTGACGACGCCGGCAGGAGGCAGACGTACCCATGGCGACCGCCGCACCCGAAGCCATCGGCCGGGTCATCCAGATCACCGGGCCGGTGGTGGACATCGAGTTCCCGCCCGGCCAGCTCCCCTCGATCTACAGCGCGGTGGAGATCATCCGCCCCGACCTGGCCCCGCTCGTCTGCGAGGTGCAGCAGCACCCGGGCAACAACTGGGTCCGCGCGGTGGCCATGACCACGACCGACGGCCTCGCCCGGGGAACGGGCGTGCGCGACACCGGCGCGCCGATCAGCGTGCCGGTGGGCACGCCGACCCTCGGCCGGGTCTTCGACGTCCTGGGCCACCCGATCGATGGCAAGGGCCCCGTCGACCGCACGAACGTCCTGCCGATCCACCGCTCCGCGCCGGCCTTCGACCAGCAGACGACCGACGTCGAGGTCTTCGAGACGGGCCTCAAGGTCATCGATCTCATCTGCCCCTTCAAGAAGGGCGGCAAGGTCGGCATCTTCGGCGGCGCCGGCGTCGGCAAGACCGTCATCATCCAGGAGCTGATCCGGAACGTCGCCCAGGAGCACGCCGGCGTCTCGGTCTTCGCCGGTGTCGGCGAGCGCTCCCGCGAGGGCAACGACCTCATCGCGGAGATGACCGAGTCCGGGGTCCTCGCCAAGACGGCCTTCGTCTTCGGCCAGATGAACGAGCCGCCCGGCGCCCGCCTGCGGGTCGGCCTGACCGCCCTGACCATGGCGGAGTACTTCCGCGACGAGGAGGGCCGCGACGTCCTCCTCTTCATCGACAACATCTTCCGCTTCACCCAGGCCGGCTCCGAGGTCTCCGCCCTTCTCGGCCGGATGCCCTCGGCGGTCGGCTACCAGCCGAACCTTGCGACGGAGATGGCGGCGCTCCAGGAGCGGATCACGTCCACCACGAAGGGCTCCATCACCTCGCTGCAGGCGGTCTACGTCCCGGCCGACGACTACACCGACCCGGCCCCGGCGACCACCTTCGCCCACCTCGACTCCACGATCCGCCTGGAGCGGAACATCGCCGAGCTGGGCATCTACCCCGCCGTCGACCCCCTGACCTCGACGTCACGCGTCCTCGACCCGCTCATCGTCGGGCAGGAGCACTACGACGTCGCCCGCGAGACCCAGCGCGTCCTGCAGCGCTTCCGCGACCTCCAGGACATCATCGCCATCCTCGGCATCGACGAGCTGTCGGAGGAGGACAAGGCGACGGTGGCCCGGGCGCGGCGCCTGCAGCGCTTCATGAGCCAGCCGTTCTTCGTGGCCGAGGTCTTCACGGGCCGCCCGGGCGTGTACGTCCCGATCCGCGATACCGTGGCGTCCTTCAAGGAGATCCTGGAGGGCAAGACCGACACCCTCCCGGAGCAGGCCTTCTTCCTCGCCGGCACGCTCGACGACGTGCGGGCGAACGCCGAGCGCCTGGCCGGCTAGGAGCGCGAGATGCCCATTCGGCTCGAGATCGTGACCCCGGAGAAGCGGGCGTACAGCGACGAGGTCGACGCGGTCGTCCTGCCCGGGAGCGAGGGCGAGCTGGGCATCCTTCCCCGCCACGCCCCGCTCATCTCCCTGCTGGGGGCGGGCGAGCTCCGCATTCGCAAGGGCGCCACGGAGGAGTCCTTCGCGATCGTCGGCGGCTTCGTCCAGGTCCGCCCGGACAAGGTCG
>CAZVPS010000110.1:0-7127 GCA_964629105.1 uncultured Anaerolineaceae bacterium | reverse complement strand
GTAGCCGCGCTTCGCGAACGTGTTGAAGGCGGCGTCGAGGATCTGCTCGCGCCGGCTCCGGCTCTTCTCCGCCTGGGCCGTCTGCCGCTTTTCGTCGCCCATCGCCGCGCGTCCGCGCCTCCGCCTCGCCGGTTGCCGCCACCAGCCACAAACCGACCGACCGGTCGGTTTGTTCACTATACGTCTTCGCCGGCCGCCCTCCCGCCGGATGCCCGGTGGGGCGACGGCCTCAGCCGGTGGGAAGCTCCAGCACGAAGCGGGCGCCGCCGCCGGGGGCCTCGTCGACCGTGAGCGTCCCCTCATGGAGCTCGACCAGGCGGCGGGCGATCGCGAGGCCCAGGCCGCTGCCCGCGTCGGCCCGGGAGCGCGACGCCGGCATCCGCGCGAAGGGCTCGAAGATCTTCTCGCGCATCGTCGGCGGGACTCCGGGCCCCTGGTCCAGGACCTCGACCCGCCCACGCCCGCCGGCGGCCTGGGCGACGGTCACGGACACGGCGGCGCCCGCCGGGGAGTGGCGGAACGCGTTGTCGAGAAGGATGAGCAGCGCCTGGAGGAGGCGGTCGGCGTCGCCGTCCGCGGCGATCGGGGGAACAGCGTCGTCCGGCCCCACGAGCCGCAGCCCGCGATCCTCGGCGAGCGGCGTCGCCCGTCGCACCGCGGTCCTCGTCAGGGCGGCGAGGTCGACCGGCCCGGTCTCGATCGCGAGCGTGCCTCGCTCCGACGCGGCGAGGGCGAGCAGGTCCTCGACGAGCCGCCCGAGGCGATCGGCCTCGCCCACGATGTCGTCGACGAGCGGGCGGCCCGCCGGGGCGACGAGCTCCTCCCGTTGGAGGATCTCGGCCGAGGACCTGATGACGGCGGCCGGCGTCCGGATCTCGTGCGACGCGTCGGCCACGAAGCGCCGCTCCGTCTCGAATGCCGCCCGGATCGGGACCAGCGCCCGCCCGGTGATCCAGAGCGTCGCCAGCGCCGCGCCCGCGAGGCCCAGGGCACCCACGAGCAGGACCGCCAGCACGAGACCCTCCGACTGGCGATCGTGGAGCGTCAGCACGATGCCGGCCTGGAGCCAGCCCGCGGTCGTCCCGCCCGCCCCGATCCGGGCCGTCAGGAGACGGATCCGCGTGCCGCTCGCGTCGACCGTCCGCAGGTCGCTCCCCGCTGCCCGGGCGGCGTTCACGGCCACGAGGTCGGGAAGCCCGGCCAGCGGGACCCCGGAGGGGTTCGCGACGAGCGCGCCGGACGCGTCGAGGACGAGGAAGAACGTGTCGGATGCCTGCGGCTCGTGGCTCTCGGATGCCTCGTGGTCCTCCTGCCCGGTGTCGCCGCCGAGCTGCCCGAGATAGGCCGCGGAGGCGGACGCCAGGGCGCGATCGACCTCCTGGTCCAGGATCGAGGTGCCGACGACGGCGGTCGCGGCGCCCAGCGCGAGGACGAGGGCGCCGACAACCGCCAGGGTGCTGAGGGCCAGCCGGCGGCGCGCCCGCGCCAGGAGCAACGCGTTGGGGCCGGCGCCCGCGCTGCCCGTCACGGCGCGTCGACCCGGAGCGCATAGCCGACGCCGCGCACCGTTCGCAGCAGACCCTCCCGGCCGAGCTCGGCGAGCTTCCGCCGGGCGTAGCTGACGTACAGGTCGACGACGTTCGAGTAGACGTCGGGCTCCGCGCCCCACACCGCGTCGAGGATCTGCTGGCGGGTGACGACCCGGCCCTCGTGGCGGATCAGGTAGGCGAGGAGCGCGAACTCGCGGGCAGAGAGGTCCACCGCCCGGGCACCGACCCGCGCCACGTGGCGCTCCTGGTCGAGCTCCAGGTCGCCCGCCGTGAGCGGACCCGGCGCGTTGACGACGGGCCGCCGGCCCAGGGCGCGAACGCGGGCCAGCAGCTCGGAGAAGGCGAAGGGCTTGCCGAGGTAGTCGTCCGCCCCCGCGTCGAGCCCGGCGACGCGCTCCTCGACGCCCCCGAGGGCGGTCAGCATGAGCGCCGGGGTGGCGACCCCGCGGGATCGCAGCAGACGGAGGAGCTCGAGGCCCTCCAGGTCGGGCAGCATCCGGTCGAGCACGAGGACGTCGTAGGCCTCGCCCCCGCCCGCGAGGGCAAGCGCGCTCACGCCGTCCGGGGCGAGGTCCACCGCGTGGTGCTCCGCCACGAGGACACGTCGAATCAGCTCGGCCATCCGGGGCTCGTCTTCGACCACGAGGATGCGCATGGGGGCCATCCTCGCGGCGGCGCGCTGGCTCGTCAACGGCCGGATGGCGTTCCTGTGAGAACGCACATCTCCGGCACATCGCCGGTTCAGCCTCGGCCACGATGCTTCGGTCATCTCGAACTCTTCGCGGGTCGCCACCCGCCGCAAGGGAGCACTCCATGAACGTCTCGCCGACACCACGCCGAAGTCCCCGGGCCAGCCGGCTGGGCCTCGCCCTGGCAGCCCTCGCGGCCGCCGGCACCTTCGCCGCCGCCATCGCGGTCGCGGGCCTCCCCGCGGCACCCGTGGCCGACGCCTCCGCGTCCGCTCCCACCACGACCCAGATCGTGACGGACCCGACGACGGGAGAGCGCGTCGTCCTCGACACCGTCTACGTCGTCACGCCGGCCCCGGCGGCGGCGCCCGCCCAGTACCGCGAGGGCGATGACGGGCACGAGGGCGGCGAGGGGCCCGAGTCCGAAGGCGGAGACGGCTGAGATGTCCATTCGAGACGATCCCCGGGCGCGGCCGGCTGCTCCTCCTCCGGCCCGCGCCAGCTCCCCGGCCGCCGTCGCGGGTGGCCGGGGAGCCCCCTCCCCCCGCCGGCGTCCCGACCCCCGCCCAATGCGCCTCGCCTTCGCGGCGGGAGGTGCCGCGGCCCTCTCGGCGCTCCTGGTCCTGATCGGCGCTGCTGCCCTGCCGATGGCGGCGGCCGTCCCGACCGCCGCCCCGGATCCCGCCGCGGGCAGCGCGAACGAGGTCGCGCTGGTTCGGCACGTCGTCCGCTACGTCGTCCTCGCGCCCGGTCAGCTTCCGCCCACGGGTGTCGCCACCACGCCCTCGACCGTCGTTGCCACGCCAGTGGCCACTCCGAAGCCGCGCCCGAAGCCGGCTGTCGTCACCAGCCAGTCCGGGCGCCCGTAGATGGCCGTTGCCGTGCCGGCGCTCGCGCACACGACGCACGACGCACGGGCCATGGGCGGGCGGCTCGGCATCCACGTGGCGACCAGCGCGTCCCTGGCCGCTGCGGCCGCGCGGGACGCGCGGCGCGTCGCCGGGCGGGTCCAGGCCTGGTCCCGGCTCCTCACGCGTCACGACCCGGAGTCGCCGCTGACACGCCTCAACGACGACCCGCGCGCCACGGTTCCCGTGCGGCCGACCCTCGACGCAGCCCTCGCCTGGGGCGACGACGCGGGACGGATGACGGGCGGGCTCGTCGACGTGACGCGCCTTGCCGAGCGGCTCGCGGCGGAGTCCGGCGGGACTCACTCCGACGGACCGGCGGGCCCGACGGAGCTCCGCGCTCCCGACTGGCGGCTGGACGCCAACGGGCCGCGTCGCGCCACGATCACGCGCGCGCCGGGTGCCCGCTTCGACCTCGACGGGGTCGGCAAGGGCTGGATCGCGGACCGCGCGCTGCGCCTCCTGGATCGCCCCGGCCATCGCCGCTGGACCTGCGCGCTCCCGGTCGCTGACGCCAGGTCGCCGTGGCGGGCGCGCGGGGGGCGGGCGCGGCACCCGTGACGTGCGACCCGGGCGCGGTGACCCCGGGACGCGCGGCGACCGTGACCTGCAACCCGTGACCGGATGGCACGGTAGGAATCGTGGTCTCGGAGCGTGGGAACGCGGCGAATCGCGAGGTTCGCCGCATTTCGGAGCACGCTACGGCTCCGTCCTACCGGCCCAGCCGGTGAACCGTGGCCGGTCCCGGCAGGCTCCCGCTCCCCGGGCACGAGGCGAGCCGGGCACGAGGCGGCCCGGGCGCGCGGACCCCGGCGTGCGTCGCCGTAGCGGGCACGCGGGGCCGGGTACGGCGACCCGCATTGGCATGTACCAGTCGTGACACTCCGTGTACCGTCACCGCATCGCGCCGGCGCCCGCCGGCCGATCGAGCGAGGCGCCCGACCGGACCCGCCTCCTTCCTGGAGCGCCGCGTCGCCGAGCTCCGCCACGGGGACGCGGTAGGGGACATGATCGGCGATGCGGTCGCGGGCGCGGGCAGATGAGCGAGCGCGGGAGGACGAAGCCGATGGGACGCCTGCACGACCGGGTCATCCTCGTCACGGGGTCGACGGGGATCGCCGGGGCCGGTGCCCGGCGCTTCGCAGCGGAGGGGGCGCGCGTCTTCGTGACCTCCCGGACCGCCGACCACTGCGCGCGGCTGGTCGCGGACATCTCCCACGGGGGCGGCGAGGCCGCCTTCCTGCCTGCCGAGCTGACCGAGGAGGACCAGGTCGACGCCGCCGTCGACGCCGCCGTGGCCCGCTTCGGCCGCCTCGACGGCCTCTTCGCCGTCGCGGGCGGATCCGGCCGACGCTTCGGCGACGGGCCACTCCACGAGGCGACCCTCCAGGGATGGACGCGGACCATCGACCTGAACCTGACCAGCCAGTTCCTGGTCGCCCGGGCGGTCCTGCGCCGGATGCTCGGCCAGGATCCGAACGCGGCGGGCTCCCGCGGCGCGCTCCTCCTGGTGGGGAGTGTCCTCGCCCGCCACCCCGTGCCCGAGCTGTTCGCAACCCACGCCTACGCCGCCGCAAAGGGCGCCACGGAGTCCCTCGTCACGACGACCGCCGCCTTCTACGCGCCGCGGGCGATCCGGATCAATGCGCTGACGCCGGGCCTGGTCGCGACGCCCATGTCCGCCCGGGCGGCGGAGGATCCGGTCACGGCGGCCTTCACCGCGCGCAAGCAGCCCCTTGCGGGTGGCTTCCTGCTCCCCGACGAGATCGCCCACGCCGCCGTCTACCTGCTGTCCGACGAGGCCCGCCACGTCACCGGCCAGGTCCTCGCGGTCGACGGCGGCTGGTCCGTTGTCGGGGCACCCACGATGCTCGGAGGCTGACCGATGCCGTTCGTGCGCACCGTCCTCGGCGACGTCGACGCCGCCACCCTGGGCGTCACCTACGCCCACGAGCACCTCGTGATCGACGGCGGCCGCCCCGTCCAGCTCTATCCCGACTTCCGCCTCGACTCCGTGGAGGCGGCGGTGGCGGAGCTGGCGCCGGCCCACGCGCTCGGCCTGCGGGCCGTGATCGACGCGATGCCGGCCGACTGCGGCCGCAACGCCACGAAGCTCGCCGAGATCAGCCGCCGGAGCGGCGTCCACGTCGTCGCCCCGACCGGGCTCCATCACGAGCGCTACTACCACGACCGCCACTGGGGCGCCGTGCTCGATCTCGATGAGATCGCCGCGCTCTTTGCCGCCGACGTCACCGACGGGATCGACGTCAACGACTACGCCGGACCGGTGGTCCACCGGACGCCGTACCGGGCCGGCGTCATCAAGATCGCCGGCGACGCGGAGGGCCTGACGCCGACCCAGGAGAAGGTCTTCGCGGCGGCGGCGGCGGCCCACGTCCAGACCGGCGTTCCGATCCTCACCCACTGCGAGGGCGGGACGGCCGGGCCGCTCCAGGCCCGCTTGCTGGTCGAGCGGGGCGTCCACCCGGCCAACATCGTCCTCTCCCACACCGACAAGGTCGTCGACCGCGGCTACCAGCGCGAGATCTTCGCCAGCGGCGCGATGGTCGAGTACGACCAGGGCTTCCGCTGGCAGCCGGGCGCGGAGAACGGGACGCTGACGCTCCTCGAGTGGGCCTTCGAGGACGGCTTCGGCGAGCGCGTGGTCCTCGGGATGGACGCCGCGCGCCGCGGCTACTGGACGGTCCATGGCGGGGCGCCCGGGATGGCCTGGCTTCTGGACACGTTCGCCGGTGCGATGGCCGCGCGCGGGATCGGCCCCGCCGAGCAGGCGCTCCTCTTCGTGGCGAACCCGGCCCGGGCCTTCGCCTTCACCCCGCCGCGTGCCTGACGGCCGACGCATCATGGCCCCACCGCAGACCGGAGCCCAGCCCATGACCGAGCCATCCATCCTGGCTCGTCGTGGGATCGCATGCCCATCCCTCCTGGCTCGTCGCCGCGATGGCGGCCGCGGCGCGCGGCGAGATGGGCCCGGACGATGTCCGGGAGGCCCTCGACGATGCCGTCGACACGGCGCTCCGCGACCAGGAATCGGCGGGGATCGACGTGGTCTCCGACGGCGAGATGCGCCGGGCGGGATTCTTCACGGCCGCGTTCTACCGGCACCTGACCGGGCTGCGGGCGCTCGAGCCCGAACGGCGCCTGGGGGCCGGCGCCCACGACCAGCAGCACCGCTTCGCGGTTCTCGAGCCGATCGCGGCGCCCACCGGCCTCGGCGTGGTGGACGAGTACCGCTTCGCCCGAACGCGCACCGCGCGGCCGCTGCGGGTCACGCTGCCCGGGCCGTTCACTCTTTCCGGCCGCCTCGCGAGCGGGCCCGGCGAGATCTACCCGACGCGAGTCGCGGCGGCCGAGGCGTTCGTCCCGATCCTCGCCGCGGAAATCGCGGCCCTCGTGGCCGCCGGGGCCACCCTCATCCAGGTGGACGAGCCGTCGCCGGCGATCCACCCCGACGCCCCGGCCGACTTCGCCGGGCTCCTCAACGCCGCGGTCGCGCCGGCGCTCGGGGCGCCCGGCGTCCGGCTGGCGGCCCACCTCTGCTTCGGCAACTACCTGGGCCGCCCGCTGGCGAAGCGGACCTACCGCCCGGTGCTGGCCCAGCTGCGGCAGTTCCGGGTCGCCGAGCTGGTCCTCGAGTTCGCCAACCGCGAGATGACCGAGCTCGACGTCCTGCCCGAGCTCGCCGACGCGGGCTTCGACCTCGCGATCGGCGTCGTCGACGTCAAGAGCTCGTACCTGGAGAGCGCCGACGACGTCGCGGAGCGGGCCGAGCTGGTCCTCCGCGCCGGCGTCCCCGCCGAGCGGCTGGCGCTCGTCCCGGACTGCGGGTTCAGCCAGACCGCGCGCTGGGCCGCCGTGGCGAAGCTGCGCGCGCTCGTCGCCGGGCGCGACCTCCTGCTGGGGCGCGGCCCGGGCTGACGTCGGACGCGAGCGGGTGCCGTGGGCGCGGCGGCCCCCTG
>CAZVPS010000109.1:0-7159 GCA_964629105.1 uncultured Anaerolineaceae bacterium | reverse complement strand
GGCCCTCGCTCCCCGGCACGCCGTCGTCGAACTCGCGGATCATCTGGTCGGCGAGCTCCTCGGGGCCGCGCCGGTCGATCAGCGCTTCCGGGGGGTAGTACGGCTCGCGGTACCAGCCCGTCCCCATGACCACGTGAAGCCCGGTCCGCTCGGCGATGCGCCGGAGCCAGGCGGGATCCCGGCCGATGCCGGGGAGCGTGACATCGACGAGGCAGGTGCCACCGGCGGCGCGGAAGCGGCCGAGCTCCGCACCGATGAGATCCTCGTCCGGGGTCAGCTCCCAGTAGTCGAACCGCTCGGGGATCTGCCAGAGATGGCACTGCGTGTGCTCATGCGGAAGGGTGAACCCGAGCGCGGAGGGTTCGACGCGCCCGAGGACGGTCTGGACGAAGGTCGCCATGCGTGGATTATCCGCCCACCGGATCCCGCCGGTTGGACCATCCGACTCTGTGCGCCATTGCGCTGTGTCTGTGCGCCATTGCGTTGTGGTCGCCGCGCGAAGGTGCGATAGTGCGGGCGTTCGCGCGGGCGGAGGAGTAGGCTCGGCGATCTGGGTCAACCCGCGCGCCCGTCCCCGCGCTCGAGCTTCCCAATTGGTCATCGAACTGGAGGAGGAGAGATGAGGAAGAGCCTGCGGCTCACGGCCTTCGCGTCGATTGCCGTGCTCGTGGTGGCCGCCTGCGGCGCGGGCGCCACACCGACGCCCGCCCCGACGGCCGCCCCGACAGCCGCACCTGGCACCCCCGCGCCGGCGACACCGACGCCCGCCCCGACCGTCAACCCGGACTCGCTGCTCGGCAAGGTGCTTGCCGCGGGCACGATCCGGATCTCGACGGACCCGAACTACGCGCCCTTCTCGTTCCTCAACACCGCGACCGGCGAGTACGAGGGCCTCGACAACGCCGTGGCCGTGGAGATGGTCAAGCGCCTCAGCAAAGAGGTCGGCCAGGACATCGCCCTCAAGTGGGAGACCCCGAGCTGGGACCTCCTCACTGCCGGCAGCTGGGGCGGCCGCTGGGACATGTCCGTCGGCTCGATGAGCGTCACCGTGACGCGGGCGAAGGTCGTCGACTTCGTCGACCCGTACTTCTACGACTACGGCTCGATTGCCGTGCCCACGGACTCCCCCGTGCAGTCGCTCACTGAGCTGGCCGGGAAGACCGTCTGCGTCGGCGTGGCCACGACCTACGAGCAGTGGCTCAATGGCACGCTCGAGATCCTGGACCCGAATATGCTGCCGGTGCCCGCAGGAATGCAGATCACCGCGCTGCCGACGGACAACGAGTGCGTCCAGGCGATCATGGCGGGCCGCACGTTCGACGCGCTCGTGGCCAACGAGAACAGCCTCGCCAACGCCGTGAAGGAGGGCGCCCCGATCCGGATCCTGGATGTACCTCCCACGTTCACGATTTCCGTTGCGGCCGCGCTCGACAAGAGCGGGCCGCCCACGGCCGAGATGCTCGCGGTCCTCAACAAGATCACCGCCGACATGCATGCGGACGGCACCCTGACGGCCATCTCCATGCAGTGGCTCGGCAAGGACGTCACGCAGAAGCCGTAGAGACCTGAAAGCGAAGCCCCGCCACCACCGGGTGGCGGGGCTTCGTCCTATCCTGTCAGCCACATGCACGCCCACGGACGACCCCCGGAGGATCGGCGGAACGATGAGAACCGACCCATGAGCAAGCTGGGGCAGGCACAACCGGACCTCGGCGCGAAGATCCTCGAGACCGAGCGCCGCCGAGCCGCGTTCTGGCGGTCCCAGTTCGTTGCCGTGTGGCTCGTGATCCTCGCCGGGCTGGTCGCGTTCGTCCTGTTCACGATCAAGCTCGACGCCCGTTTCTTGACGTCGGTCATCCCATTCATCATCGGCGGCGCCGGCGTCACGATCCTCGTCTCCGCGATCGCCATCGCCCTGGCGATCGTCCTGGCCGGCCTCGGGGCCCTCGGCCGCCTCTCGCGCAACCCGGCGGCGAACAGCATCGCGAGCTTCTACGTCTCGCTCGTCCGGGGGACGCCTCTCCTCCTGCAGATCCTCTTCATCTACCTGGCGCTGCCGCAGGCGGGCCTCGTGCTGGATGCGTTCGTCTGCGGGGTCATCGCCCTCGGCTTCAACTACGGCGCCTACATGACGGAGATCTTCCGCGCCGGCATCCAGGCCGTCCCGCACGGCCAGACCGAAGCGGCGGAGTCGCTGGGGATGAACGGTCGGACGACGTTCGTCAGGATCATCGCCCCGCAGGCCTTCCGGATCGTCATCCCGGCGATCGGCAACGACTTCATCGCCATGCTCAAGGATTCGTCTCTGGTCTCGGTGATCGGCGTCCAGGAGCTCCTCTGGAAGGCCCAGGTCGCCGGGCGGCCCACGTACCAGTCGATGCAAACCCTCATCATTGCCGCGCTCGTGTACTGGGTGATGACGCTCGTCTTCTCCTACTTCCAGAGTCGCATCGAGCGCCGCATGGCGACCGCTGACCGCTCGCAGGGTGGCCCTCGATGAGCGCCGCGACGGCGACCGGCGGCGCCGGCATCCCCGTCCATGTGGTCCATCCGGCCGAGATTCCCGGCGCGCTCGTCAAGCCGGGTGCGGAGCCGGTCCTCAAGGCGACGGCGATCGAGAAGTACTTCGGCACGAACCACGTGCTGAAGGGCTGCTCGATGACCGTCTTCCCGGGGGAGACGATCACCGTCCTCGGCCGCTCCGGGTCGGGCAAGAGCACCTTCCTGCGCTGCCTCAACTTCCTCGAGGAACCGAGCGCCGGGGTCGTCGACATCGATGGCATCCGGGTGGCCGGCAATCCGCTGAAGAGCCGATCGAAGGCCACCCGCGAACAGATTCGCCTGCTCCGGCTGCAGGCCGGAATGGTGTTCCAGGAGTTCAACCTCTTCCCGCATCTCTCCGTGATCGGCAATCTCCTGGAGGCTCCCCTCCACGTCAAGAAGATGCACAAGGCAGAGGCCACCGAGCTAGCCGAGTCCTACCTCGAGAAAGTCGGTCTGATCGACAAGCGGGACGAATACCCGTCGCGCCTCTCGGGCGGCCAGCGGCAGCGGGTCGCGATCGCGCGGGCGCTGACCATGCAGCCGAAGATCATGCTCTTCGACGAACCCACGAGCGCCCTGGACCCGTCGCTCGTCGGCGAGGTGCTCAAGGTGATGGAGAGCCTCGCCCACGAGGGCCGGACGATGATCGTGGTGACCCACGAGATGTCGTTCGCGAAGGAGGCGGCCGACCGGGTCTACTTCATGGACGAGGGCGAGTTCATCGAGATCGGGCCGTCCGAGCAGGTGCTCCGCCATCCGCACGACGAGCGGACGCGGCTCTTCCTGAAACGCTTCCTGGACGTCTGACGGCGGTCCGCCCATCGGCCGGCGACCGGCTACGCTAGCGGGCATGGCCGATCTCCCGCGCCCGCAGCCGCCCGCCGACGCCGAGGTCGCCCGTCGCCTCGCCGCGCTCAAGGCCGGCGCGGATCCCACGAGCTTCGCGGACGACAAGGAGGCTGCCCGACCGGCCGTCGTCGGCGAGGTCCTCGACGACGGGCGTCGCTGGGCGCCGCGGAGCGATCGTCCGACCGGCCCGGGCGCGGGTCGGTCCGGCACGACCGGGCCCGGCGCCTCGCGCCCCGAAACGGCATCGGCGGGCCCGGCGGTTCGCGCCGTCTCATGGGGATTCAGCCAGGCGCAGGCCGGCCGCCTCGGTCTCTGGATCGGGCTCGCGCTCGTGGCCTTCGGCGGCTACCTCGTGGTCGCGTCGTTCGTGCCCGGGGTCGCCCTGCTGGGCTCGCTCGTGCTCGCCATCCTGGGCGGAGCCCTCGTCGCCTGGCACCTCGCCGGCCGCGCCGGGGCGTGGGCCGTCCACACCGGCCTGGTGCTCGCCGGGTTCGGTGCGGCGCGGCTCGTCGCCGAGGTCGCGGGCCTGCCGTCGGCCGGCTGGGGGAGCCTGGGCGCCGGGCTCGGCCTCCTCGTGATCGCGATCGTGCGTGTCACCCGCGGCGAGGGCGTCCGCTGGCAGGCGTGGGTCGGCGGCGCGCTTGCGGTCTTCGGCGGGTGGGGCGTCCTTGGCGCGACGATCCCAGGCTTCCCCACCCTGGGCGACCTGATCGTGCCCGTCGTCCTGGTCCTGATCGGTGCCGCCGTGCTCCGCCGCGGCACCCGCCAGGAGTAGCGCCGCCAAGGCTGTCATTCACGAATAGGTTGTTGACACAGCGAGCCTCCCGACGCTCGGCGCTGGTACCGCGCCCACACCAGGGCGCGGCGTGCGGCCGGACCCGCCGAGCCGACCCACGGGACGGCTCGGCGGCCACCGGGCGGGCGGCACCGCGAGTCTGCCGAGACTCGCGACAGGGGGGACGCCGCACGAAACCCCTACCGGGCACGAGGGGAACCGGCCGTTGGACGCTGGGTCTCGTGCTCGGACGGCGGGATCCCGAGTCTGCAGGGGATCGCGCTGGATCGCGGAGGTCCGGCGCCCGGCGGCTCACCCGGCCGGCCGTCCCCGATGGCCGTGCTCGTCAACAACGTGTCCGGGAATCACTTCTAGCGCGCCACTGCCGACGTCGTCAGCTACCGCGCTCCCGCTGGCGCCGCCGTCGCGGCCTCGACTGCCTCCGCCACGCTGTCGGCGATCCGCCCGAGCTCCTCGTCGGTCGTCACGAACGGCGGCCCCAGGAGGAGCGTGTCGCCGTCGACGCCGTTCGCAGCTCCCGTCCCCGAGTAGACGAGCACGCCCCGCTCGCGCGCAGCCGCCACGACCGCCTCCATGCGCCGTTCGGCCCGCGGGAAGGGAGCCGTGGTGGCCCGGTCGGCCACGAGCTCGACGCCCACCATGAGCCCGCTCCCGCGGATCTCGCCGACGTGGGGATGGTCGCCCAGGCGGTCGGCCAGCAGGGCCCGCAGCCGCACGCCCTTGGCCGTCGACGCGGCCACGAGATTCTCTTCGCGGAGGATCCGCAGAACCTCGCGAGCCACCGCCGCGCCGACCGGGGAGTGGCTGAAGGTGAAGCCGTGGACGAACCCGCCGGCGGCGATCGCCTCGTACACGGGGCCGCTCACCGCGGCGAAGCCGAAGGGCCAGTAGCCCGAGGTCGCGCCCTTGGCGGCGACCAGGATGTCCGGCCGGAGCCCCCAGTGGTCGCTCCCGAACCAGCGCCCCGTGCGCCCGAAGCCGGTCATCACCTCGTCCGCGACGAGGAGGACGCCGCGGCGGCGGCAGACGTCGGCGACGGCGGTCCAGTAGCCGTCCGGCGGGGCGACGGAGCCGAGCGTGGCCCCCACGATCGGCTCCGCGACGAACGCGGCGACGCGCCGGTCGCCGGCTGCCTCGATCGCGGCCTCGAGCTCGGCCGCTAGCGCGGCGGGGTCTCCCAGCGCGTGCGCGGCCGCCTGGCCGGCCCGGTAGGGGTAGGGCGTGGAGACGTGCTGGAAGCGCCCCAGCCACGGGGCGTAGGGACGGCGCAGGGGCTCCCGACCCGAGAGGTCCAGGGCCCCGAGGCTGTTGCCGTGATAGCTGCCCCAACGGGCGATGACCACGTCGCGCCCGGATTCGCCGCGGGCCAGGTGGTAGGCACGCGCCATCTTGAGGGCCGTCTCGATCGCTTCGGACCCGCCGGAGACCGGGTAGATGGCCGGCGCGTCGAGCGGCAGCACCGCCCCGACCTCGACCGCGTAGGCCTCCAGGGCCTCCGTCGTGAATGCCGTCCCGTGGGCATAGGCGATGCGGCCGGCCTGGGCGGCCATGACCGCGGCCACCTCGGCGCGCCCGTGCCCGATCCCCACGACGATCGCGCCACCGGCCGCGTCCAGGTAGGTGCGGCCCTCGGCGTCCCAGATCGTCGCGCCCGAGGCGCGAACGGCGACGGGGAGGCGGCGCCCGAAGACGCGCGGGAAGACGTGGCCGGCGGCTGCGCCGGGAGGCTGCTCAGTCATGCGTCGATTGTACGGAGGCCCGCGGGAGGCGCGACGCGATCCCCGATGACGCGCTAGATGCGGCCCCGCGGGACGGTCCGCCAGTAGGTCTTGTTGAAGGCGATCTTGCCCAGGTGCCAGAGCTGGTTGGGCTTGGGCGGCTTCGGGGGGTTATCGAAGTCGAAGGAGAGGATCGTCCCCTTCCCGTCGCCGACCTCGAAGAAGCACATGACCTTGCCGCTGTAGAGGGCGTGCTTCCCGGACGGCTTGCGCCCCAGGACGGCGGCGGCCACGCGCTCGGCGACGATCGGCGCCTCGAAATGCGCGGTGGAGCCGGCCTTGGAGAGCGGCAGGTCCGTGGTGTCGCCCAGGGCGTAGATGTTCGGGTAGCGCTCGACGTCCTCGTCCTTCGTCCCCGGCGCGGCAATCTTCTTGACCTGCAGGGTGTGCCGGTCGGTCGGCACCCAGCCGGACTTCGGCGCGAGCCCGGAATCGATGACCACCTGGGCGCCCTTGTGGGGCGGGACGCAGATCAGGAGGTCGTACGGGTACTCCTCCATGGCGTCGGTGATGACCACCTTGCGCTCGGCGTCGATCGCGTCGATGCCGGCCAGGAGCTGGAGATCGATCCCCTTCTCCTCGAAGATCGGGGTCGCCATCTCGCTGACGCTCTCGATCGTGAACGCCCGGTTGATCGGGGACAGGAACTGGAGCTCCGTCTTCTCCCGCAGGCCGCGCTCGCGGAGCTCGGACTCGACGAGGAAGGCCACCTCGAGGGGCGCCGGCGGGCACTTGTAGGGGATGCCGGCGATCCCGATGAGGATCTTGCCGCCCGTGAACGCGTCGAGCGCCTTGCGCAGCTTCGCGGACGCCTCGGCCGTGTAGAAATGGTGCGCTTCCTGCTCGAAGTGCTCGATCGTCTCGGGCACGATGCGCGACCCTGTCGCGATCACGAGCTGGTCGTAGCGCAGCTTCTCGCCCGACGCGAGCTCGACGAGGCTCGCCTCGGCGTCGACCCGGTCGACCCGGTCGACCACGAGGTCGACGTTGCCATCGAGGAGCGATCGCTCGTTCCGGATGAGCCGCTCAGGACGCTCGTGGCCCATGGCGATGTACATGTACCCGGGCTGGTAGGTGTGCTTCCCGGTCGCATCGATGACGGTGACCTTGGCCTCGCCCTTCGAGATCCGGGCTTTCAGCTTGCGGGCGACGAGGTTGGCGGTCAGCGTGCCGCCGACACCGCCGCCCAGGA